>JAJZNH010000899.1 GCA_021811745.1 Acidobacteriota bacterium | reverse complement strand
GCGTGAAACGAAGGAATGGTGGCCAGGGACGGGATTGAACCGCCGACGCCGGCCTTTTCAGGGCCGCGCTCTACCACTGAGCTACCTGGCCTCAGTGCAGACTACGGTCGTCAAGCGGGAATCTACCGGGTCAACGGGACTCGCAAACAACCATGCTGAGTATATCAAGTCCGCATTGCTCCGCCAAGTTCCCTGCCCGGGTTGCGCCGTTCGCGCCGCGTGGCAGAACGGCTTCGCAACAAAATGCACTTTTGCAGAACTGGAAGCCCTATTCTCTGCTGCGCATCTTCGCCAGCAGGCGCAGAATTTCCAGATACAACCAGACTAGCGTCACCATGATGCCGAAGGCGCCGTACCACTCCATGTACTTTGGCGCGCCGTAATTCACGCCCTGCTCGATAAAGTCGAAGTCAAGCACCAGGTTCAGAGCGGCGACGGCGACAATGAACAGGCTGAATCCGATCCCGATGAGCCCCCCGCCGTTCAGTGTGGTGAAGTGAACGCCAAAGAAGCCAAGCACCATCTCGGCCAGATAAAAGACCATGATGCCGCCGGTGGCCGCAAAGACTCCCATGCGGAATTTCTGTGTCACCCGGATGATGCGGGAACTGTAAAGAAAAAGGAGCACAAAGAGGGTTGCAAAGGTGAGGCCAACGGCCTCAATCGCGATGCCGGGATAGCGCACCTCGAAGACCGCTGATACCCCGCCAAGCACCAGGCCTTCAAGCAGCGCGTAGATAGGCGCGGTGACCGGCGACCATTCCTTCTTGAAGATGGTCACCATGGCGAGGATGAGGCCGCCGAAAAGGCCCAGCATCATCAGCCCTGAAGCAGCGCCCAGATTCCCGGATATGTGCCAGGTCCAGGCCGCGGTAGCCAGGGCGCAGAGCAGGAGGATGCCTGTCTTGTTCACGGTACCGCTCAGCGTCATGCGGTCGGTGGCGTCGATCGCGCCTCCGTACCCAATACCGGAAACATTGCGAAAGGTATCGTTGCCAAGCGCCGGATTCGATGTCTTCATTAGGGGCATATATTCTCTCCGTGGTAAAAGCGGAACTCTGGGTTCACCGGGATCTGAGGAAGCCGGGCCCATTCCTTCAATTTTAATGGACGCGGTGATGGCTTTGGCGGAGATTCGCGCCTGCGGCCAGTCATGATGGAGCAAGCGGAAATCCTCTCCGCCGGAGCGCACTGGGAAAATGAGCCGCAGGTTGAACAAAGTGAAGGCCGTCATACTCAGATGCGGCAGGCGGAGCATACAATTCCCCATGAGGCACAATATGCTGGATCGCCGGCAGGATCGCAAGAAGAATCCTTCCCATTTGAAAGGAGCAATTTATATGAAGAGGCCGGGCATTGCCATTGCTATGATCGCCGGGACGCTGCTGATGGTTCCGAAGGCATTTCCGGAGCACAAGGGCTTCGATGGGCGGGGAATCGCGTTAGTAACGGTCCTTCCTGCCCGTGGCGGTGATGAGCCCGCACATGTTTCCGCGCAGGATTTTCATCTTAAAGTGGATGGAAAACCGGCGAGCGTGACCGGCTGGACGCCGCTGCAAGGCGGCTATGGCCACGTGGAACTGGTGCTGATGATTGATTCCTCAGCGCGGATGAGTCTGGGGCTGCAACTGAATGACATTGCCCGTTTCATCACGGAGACCCCAAGTAATACAAAGATCGCGGTCGCATACATGGAGGGAGGTCAGGCCGTATTCGCGAGTCCGCTCTCGGCAGATCCCGCGCCGGTGTTGCACGCACTCCATCTGCCGGCCGCCATGGCCGGCGCCAACGGCAGCCCTTACTTTTGTCTTTCCGACCTGGCGCGTCGCTGGCCCTCCGCGGACCGAACCGCGCGGCGCATTGTCGTGATGATCACCGACGGCGTGGATTATTTTGAGATGCGCTATGATCCGGAAGATCCCTATGTCCAGGCCGCGATCAAAGACTCGGTGAGCGCGGGCCTGATCGTCTACGCGATGTACTGGCGCAATCAGGGCATTGCAGACAACTTCCAATACGAGACCAATGCCGGCCAGAACCTTATGCTTGAGGTGACGGACGCTACCGGCGGCAAGAGCTATTGGGAAGGGATGGGCAATCCGGTATCCTTTCAGCCCTATTTCGTGGACCTGCGGAGCCGCCTGAGAAATCAGTATGCGCTCAGTTTCAGCGTTAAGGCGAGCGGTAATCCCGGAGTGATGCGGCTGGACATGAAGGCCAAGGTGCCCTCGGCCAAGATCTTCGCTCCTCACGATGTCCTGGTGGTTCCCGTCAATGGCGGCGCTCAATAAGGACACGGCGCGTCCATTACAGAGGATTGCGGAAGAATGTTCGCAGGCCGCGCATTGCAGCGCCGTTGTCGTGGATTGACGATTCCGGTACCGGAGCGCGCACAACGATGCAAAAGCGGCTGTAGGGGTCTTTTCCCGGCAGCTCTTTTGTGTCATGCTGTCACCCATGGGAAGCAAAGATAAAGGCAGAAAAGAAGCGAAAAAGGCTCCGAAACCCAAGCCCAAGCCAGAGCCCGGCCGGAAGCGCGAAGTCTTTTCACCCGCGCCATCGAAATAAGGCGTACACAACCTCGTCTGTACGGCAAATCAGAGGCTGTGGGGCAGAATATGCTCTTTTCCTGTCCCTATGAATCTTTGGTTGGGCTTCATCAGATGCAGAAAAGGCTCTCCGTCAGGAGAGCCTTTGAGCTTATGGGGTTGGAAGGAAAACGGTCGCTATGCGACGACCTCGATCCCCATCGAGCGCGCCGTGCCCTTGATGCTCTTGATGGCGGTCTCGACCGAAGCCGCATTCAAGTCCGGCATCTTTTGCGTGGCGATTTCGCGCACCTGCTTTTCGGTTACCTTGCCAACCTTGTCCTTGTTGGGCGTGCCCGAGCCTTTGGCGATCCCGGCAGCCTTCTTCAGCAGTACGGCCGCTGGCGGCGTCTTCGTAACAAAGCTGAAGGTTCGGTCCCCATACACCGTGATGACGACCGGAATGACGAGCCCGGCCATCTCCTTGTTCTGCGTGCGCGCATTGAACTGCTTGCAGAACTCCATGATGTTGACCTGCGCCTGGCCCAGAGCGGGTCCGACCGGCGGCGCTGGCGTA
Organism: Acidobacteriota bacterium; assembly: GCA_021811745.1. The sequence continues at coordinate 1,627 of JAJZNH010000899.1, read as the reverse complement.
GCCTTGCCGGCTTCAATCTGCAGTTTCACGTAGCCGGTAATCTTCTTCGGAGGTGCCATAATTGGTTCCTTTGGAACCAGCCGCTAGTTCCTAGCTTCTAGCTCTTAGCTGGTCATTCCTTGTGCTGAATTTTGGCGTTGCATTTTCAGGGTTCGCTTGCAACCAGCGCCCGCCAGGTGGGTTCCGCCGGCTAGAAGCTGAAAGCTAATAGCTGAAAGCTGCAACTACTCAATCTTTTCAACTTTGCCAAATTCCAGTTCGACCGGTGTCGAGCGTCCGAAGATGGTCACCATGACCTTCAGCGTTTCGCGATCTTCGTTGATCTCGTCTACCACGCCGTTGAAATTGGCGAACGGTCCGTCGGTGATGCGCACGGACTCGCTCTTCTCAAACTTGATCTTAAGCCGCGGCTTTTCCTTGGCGGTTTCACTGCGAAAGAGAATGGAACTGACTTCTTCCTCTGAGAGCGCAACCGGCTTGTCGCCCGTGCCCAGAAATCCTGTCACCTTGGGCGTGTCCTTCAGCACATGCCAAAGGTGGTTGTCCAGGTCCATCTCTACCAGCACATAGCCGGGCAGAAAGACTCTCTCCACGGTGCGCTTTTTGCCGCTGATGATCTCCGTTACCGGTTCGGTGGGAATCATCACCCGGCCCACCCTGTCGCTGAGGCCGAAAGCCTGCACACGGCTCTCGATGGACTCCTTCACCTTGCGCTCAAAGCCCGAGTAGGCGTGCAGAATGTACCACTTGAAGCGCTCGTTGCGTTCCGGTTGAGGCGCCGGCTGTTCAGCGGGTTTTTCCATTTCTTCTGTCATCGTGTTCTCGTTTCGCGGGTGCGCTCTCTACTGCAGCCCACCCATTCGGCCCAGCAACGCGTTCACGCCGACTCTGAAGAAGTAGTCCACCACAAAGAAGAACAGGCCGAAGATGAAGACCGTGATAAGCACCACGGTCGTCGTTACCTGCACTTCCTTGCGCGAGGGCGCAACCACTTTGCGCATTTCCGCGCGAACGTCGTTCAGAAAACGCGTCCATTTACTCCATAAGCCCAGCGCATTACCAGAGAACTCAGATAGAGCGCCCGGCTCCTGCCGCTTGGCGGACCGCTCTTCGCCCCTCTCGATCGCTGTTTTCGTTGCCATACTTCCATTCCTTCGCGGCCAGCTTCCACGGGCCGCATTCCGCAAAAACCAGCCTTTTGCCTTCGACTCCCAGCGTACAGGTTCACCCTGCTCGCGCGGCCTGCATCGGCTTGCTTCACTTCAGCGCCAGCCATGAAGCTGAAAGCTTCTTGGCCGTCCTCAATCTGGCAGGGGCGGAGGGATTCGAACCCCCAAGTCCGGTTTTGGAGACCGGCAGTTTAACCGTTGAGCTTACGCCCCTAAAAGCAGCTAACAGCTAACAGATGACAGCTTACAGTCTTGCGAGATCGCTTTTGGTCATTCAACTGTGAGCTGTCTGCTGACCGCTGTTGGCTATTTTGACTCCTTGTGCGGCGTGTGCTTGCGGCAGCGGTTACAGAACTTCTTGAACTCCAGGCGGCCGGTAGTCGTCTTTTTGTTCTTCGTCGTGGAGTAGTTCCGCTCCTTGCACTCGGTGCACTGTAGTGTAACAATTTCCCGCATCG
>JAJZNH010000581.1 GCA_021811745.1 Acidobacteriota bacterium | reverse complement strand
GAGCGGGGAGTGGTAGGGATGTCCGGTCCAGTCGGTCATGCCCTCGGTTACTACGGGCTCGATGATGCCCACCAGGCTCAGCAGCAGGGGAAAGAGAAGCAGGCCGGCCTCAAAGTTGCGGCGCAATGTAGCCGCGGTCAAGGTGATGAGGACGAAGACGAACCATCCCAGAATCCAAAGGGAGCTGCCCAGAAAGACCGCCAGCAGAGCGATGTCGATGGACCTGCCATGTCCCACCATGAGCAGCATGGGAGCGATGCCGGCCAGGATCGGCGAGGTGAAGCGCAGCGTCTGAATGTACCAGCGCTTGCGGAGCGAGAGAAAAGCGATCAGGAACTCGAAGTAAAGGTAGGCCGAAATGACCACCAGTTGCAGGGATGAGGCCGCGTACCAGAGGGTGTCGAGACGCGCCGAGCTTCCGGCCAGTTCGATGAATGCAATTGGAGCCTGGAGCAGCTCGTGCAAGGCCAGCCAAAAGTATTCAATATGGCCTTTCTGAGCAAAATAAAGCCCCAGGAGAAACGCCGCAAGGGCCACCAGCAGTACGGCAGCCACGAGCCTTGGCAGGCGCTCGAAGAGGGTATTGTCGGACCAGAGCTTCAGAGATCGTTTCAGATCCGAAGGGTGCCCCAAAATAAGACTATGGTTGGCAAAGAAGCTTGTATAAGCACTAAATCCGAAAGGGATGTAAAGAGTTCTGATAGCGAGCGTCAGGGAAGTCTCGGAGGGCGGCAGATTCAAGTTGTAGATGCGCGAGATCTGCTGGTAGTGCTGTGGAGCGTCTCCGTGCGGACCCTCGGGCTGGATGCGTTGGCCGTTGGCGAAGACGTCAACACCCGGCCCAACCGTTCCGATACTACTGATGGACGTGTTATGGGATACAGGAAGCTTGATCAACAGCGCGACCGGACCGTGGTTGGGCGCGAGTTGAATGTGGAGGCGAAACCATGCGTATCGCCGCCGGGACGAGCGTTCCCGGCGCCGTTCCATTGGCGAGCCCGGCGCCGGCGCAAGGACGCTTCCGGCTCCTTCTTCCTCGCTGGCTTCTTCAATCACACTCTTCGCGTCCCGGATTGCCCAGGCAGAGTCGTCGAATTGTGTGGTTGCCGCCGCTGGATCTGCGGTGATCCCGACGCGCCAGCCTTTGCCGAGCAGTATGGGAGATCCCATGCCCGTGGCGTTGAAGATGGGCCCGGATATGGCCGCGGATGCTGAGCGAAGTGTGTGGGCCGGGACTCTGGAAGAAGCATGGGGCTTTACCGTAACCTGAGGTGAAGGATTTCCGGATGGGTGAGCCGGACTGGCGGCAGAGCAGGATACTCCGCAGACGGCCATTAACAATAACCACAAGGATGTATGGCGCAAGATCCCTCCGTGCTTTCTCTTCCGCGTGGATTCCACTCTAACTCAGATGGTTGCGGCCTCCAAGAGAGGCAAAAACAACACCTGAGCCGGATTGATTTTTCTGTCTTCATGGGATGTACGCCGTGGGGCTGAAATAATTGTATCCAGTGTTGCCAAATAGACGGATACTAGCGTCTAAAGAGAATGCAGAGATCCGGCACTGGGGAGGCACAGAAAGGCGCTGGAGGTTAGGTCATGCAGTATTGGCCGTCGCGGGGCTCGCGCTCTCGGTGGCGCTGGCCACCGAACTACGGGCGCAGTCGTCGGGTTCGGGCGCGTCTCCGACGACCACACCTGCGGCTCAACAACAGCCAGCGGCGACTCCGCAGCAACAGCCAGCGGCGACTCCGCAGCAACAGCCGGCGGCGACTTCTGGAAATGGCGCCACTCCGGCAAGCTCAACAACAGCTCCCGAGGCGAAGCCGGCTCCGGGGACTACTCCTGTGAGCGGCGATATACCTCCGTCTGCGACAGCGACGAGTTCGCAGGCGAGCGCTACCTCTGCGCAATCCACGAACGAAGAGAAGGATAAGAAGCACAAGAAGGACAAAAAGAACAAAAAGGATAAAAAGTCGGCTCCCGGTACAACGGCGGTAAAAGGCGATACGGCCCCTAAGGGTTTTGACCCGGACAAGGTCGTTCCAGTCGGCGGAGAACTGATCAAGGTCAAAAAGGGCAGCATTGAAGACGTAAACGCCGTGGGTAGCCGCAATATCGGCGGAAGAGGCCTCGGGAACTGGTACTCCACCGAGTCCGAGATCAAAATGGGCAAGGGTTATGCCGATCAGATCGATAAGACCACGCACTTTATCACTGATCCGGTGGTTGACGAATACATTAACCGCATCGGGCAGAATATCGTAAAGAACTCCGACTGCAAGGTACCATTCACAATCAAGGTCATCGATACGGATCAGATCAACGCATTCGCGTTGCCGGGCGGTTTCTTCTACGTCAATTCCGGGTTGATTCTGGCAGCCGACGAAGAGGCGGAACTGGCTGGAGTGATGGCTCACGAGACTGCGCATGTTTGCGCTCATCACGCGGCCCGCGAAATGACGAGAATGAACTACGCGCAGCTGGGAACCATTCCGCTCATCATGATGACCGGCTACAGTTGGACGGGCTACGGCATTTACGAGGCCTCATCGCTTGCCATACCTATCGCGTTCCTGAAGTTCTCTCGCGACTTCGAAGCCCAGGCGGACTTTCTGGGCGTGCAATACATGTATAAAGCGGGGTACGATCCTCAGGCCTTCATAGACTTTTTCGAGAAGATCGAGGCTCTGGAGAAACGTAAGCCGGGTCTTGTCTCCAAACTATTTGCGGACCATCCTCAGACACCGGCCCGCATCGTAGCCACCCAGGAAGAAATCGAGCATATCCTGCCGCCGAAGAGCGAGTACCTGGTGACAACCTCGGAATTCAATCAGGTGAAGGCGCGGTTGGCGAGGATTGAAAACAGACAACGGCTCCTGCAGAAGAAGAATTCCGAAAAGCCGTCGCTGCGCCGGGCCAGCACGTCGCCCGACGGAAGTCAGAATGGGCAAGGCGGCTCGAATCCGACCGACAGGCCCACGCTCCAGCGTCGCGAGGACCAGCAGAACTAGGGCGTAATTCTGTCTGCGGCCACTTGAATGCCGGGCGCGTAATTTGCATTCTCCGCACCATTTGACCTAATAGCCCAAGCGCTTGTGGCGTACCGGAGCTTCAACCCAACAGGCTGGGCTTTTAGTGAGATTCCGATGCCATTATCTGGGGGATAGGGAAGTGGAAAACCGATGAATTTCCTGTAATTTCCGGAAAATTCCTTGAACTGACGGATGAATTCGCGTTATATACAGGATTACCGGCAACTCTGCCGGGATTTGCGCGGAGGTTTTATTCTCCTCCCGGAGGCAATCATGCGGAACGCCGCAGCCCGTTCAAACCTGCTCGTCCCCGAGGTACGCGAGGTCATGGACATTCGCCAAGCCTCCGACTACCTGGGCATTTCGCCCGATACGCTCTACAAGTACGCGTCAGAGGGCTTTGTACCGGCTTTCAAGCTGGGTAACCGCTGGCGTTTCAAGCGTTCGCGGCTCGATGAATGGATGGATCGGCAGTCGGATCTGCAGGCTACGGCCATCGAGGCCGACCCGCACGCGAAAAAGCCGGTCAGGCCGGCGATGTAAAAAGGCAGTGCTCAGGGATCATTTGTCAAGATTGGGATGTCTTGGATTGGTGTCCTGTTTTACTTCACAAAGGTGTAGGGCATCGTTTGTGTTTGAAGGGGTTATGGGCGCTTCGCCCGAGTCAAAACGTATGCAGCCCACCGACAACTGACAACTGGCGCCTATGAGCCGCCCCGCCATGATATACCTGAGCGGGTGGACCATTTCCGCCGTATCGGTCAATTGCGCCGCCGGATGACGAGGGCTGCGCTTCCGGGCCTGCTCGTTACCCATCTCGCCGATGTCCGCTATCTTTGTGGGTTTAGTGGCTCCAGCGCCGCGCTGGCGGTCACCCGCAGGCAAGTCCGGCTGTTCACGGATGGCCGTTATGCGGCTCAGGCGGCGCAGGAGGTGCAGGGCGCCCGCGTAGAGATCGTCTCCAATTCCCCGTCGGTCTCCGCCGTCGAGTGGCTTGCCGCGCAACCCGGTGTTGCACTTGCCGCTTTTGACCCGGCCTTTACCACCGTCGCCGAACTGGCGCGCTGGAGGGCCGCATTGCCCGCCCACTTGCGCCGCACCTTTCTTTCCGCTCTTGCCGGACCCATGGTTGAGCCGCTGAGGACCATCAAGGATGAGGATGAGCTTGCGGTGATGATTGAGGCTGCGCTGGTCGGCTGCAAGCTCTTTGACCAGATTCTGGGCACGATACGCCCCGGAATGAGAGAGGTCGAAGTGGCCGCCGAACTGGAGCACCAGGCCCGCCTGCTGGGTGCTGAAGGAATGTCGTTTGATACGATCGTCGCCTCGGGCTTACGATCGGCATTTCCCCACGGAAAGGCAACGGAGGCTCCGCTGCCCGGAAAGGGCTTCCTGACCCTCGACTTCGGTGTTATTCTCAAAGGTTATTGCTCAGACATGACACGTACGGTATATCTGGGGAGGCCAAAGCCAAAGGAACGTAGCGCATACAACGCGGTGCTCGAGGCACAGGAGGCGGCGGTGGCCGCAGTGAGTTCGGGCGTAAGCTGCGCGGAAGTGGATGAGGCAGCTCGCAGCGTACTGCGGAGGGAGGGCTTGGCGGAGGCATTTTCCCACTCAACCGGACACGGGGTCGGCCTCGAGATTCATGAGCAGCCGCGTGTCGGGTCCGGGCAGACAAGCCGGCTGCTTCCCGGCATGGTTG
>JAJZNH010000118.1:3264-4743 GCA_021811745.1 Acidobacteriota bacterium | reverse complement strand
GATGCCTATTGGGGGCTGGGCATCGGCGCCTCGATTCTCAGCCGGGTGCCGTTCATCGGCGGCCCGCTGGTGCATCTGCTGCTGGGCGGGCCGATTATCGCCGGAGCCACGCTGTCGCGATTCTTCACGCTGCACGTCTTCATCATCCCCGGAATGCTGCTGGGCTTTGTGGGGCTGCACATCTGGATGGTGTTACATCTCGGCATCAACGAGTGGCCCATGCCGGGGCGCCTTGTCCGCAAGGCCGACTACGAGCGCAATTATCATGCGCTGACCAGGGAAACCGGTGTCCCCTTTGTACCGGATGCGGCATGGAAAGACGCCGTCTTTGCCGCGGTAATCATTCTTGCGGTGATGGCCTGCGCGTATTTCTTCGGCCCGTTCGGCCCCACCGGAACGCCCGATCCGACCATCATCCAGACGGCTCCCAAACCAGACCTGCCCTTCCTCTGGATCTTCGCGGTACTGGCTTATCTGCCTCCTGAAATGGAGACGGGGGTGTTGCTGATTGCGCCGATCGTGATCATCGGCGGGCTGCTGCTGCTGCCGCTGATTGCGGGCGAGGGCGAGAAGCACTGGTCGCGCCGGCCGGTGGCTGTCCTCATGGTCACATTGATCGCCGTGACACTGGCCATCTTTACCCGGCTGGGCACGCAGACGCCATGGAGCCCGATTATGGATGCGTGGTCGGCCGATCCGGTGCCGGCCGAGTACCTGGCGCATCGCACGCCGCTCGAACGGCGCGGCGCTCTGGTGTTCCAGGAGAAGCAGTGCCGCGACTGCCACTCGCTCGACGGCGTAGGCGGCAGGCGCGGGCCGGCGCTCGATGCCATTGCGGCGCGGATGACGGAAGACCAGATCATCCGCCAGGTGTTGCAGGGGGGCGGCAATATGCCGGCTTACGGCAAAGCTTTGAGCCCATCGGAGACTGAGGCGCTCACGCGCTTCCTGATGACGCTGCGCGGGCACGGACTGCCTTCGGCGGTTGACACCTCGCAGGGCCTGCAGCCGCAAAGCGGCACTCACCCGGTGGTTCCGGCCACCAGGGCGCCGAAGACGCCATGAACACTTCCGCAGCCATGCAGGCGATTCTGGACGATTGGTCACTGCCGCTGCCCTTGACGATCAGCATTGCGGCCTTCGCACTGGTGTATCTGGTGGGTTGGCTGCGCATCCGCCGCACACGGCCGGAGCGGTTTCCGTTGTGGCGCCTTTACAGCTTTGAATCCGGCATGTTCGTGTTGTGGTTTGCGATCGGCTCGCCGATGGACGGACTGGCCGACGCCCTGCTGAGCGCGCACATGGTGGAACACATGCTGCTGATGTCCGCCGTGCCGCCGCTGGTGATGCTGGCGATCATCCTGGGCGTCTGGCAGCTCCTCTGCATGCAGCCCGGCGCGACGCTGCCGGCGCCGACGAAGATCTGGATCGAGGCCCACGACCTCATCGTCGATCCGTTCTTCGTCGCGGGCCCGCAGG
>JAJZNH010000118.1:908-3254 GCA_021811745.1 Acidobacteriota bacterium | reverse complement strand
GCACCGGCGGTTCCGCTGCTACGCGGGCTGCCCTTGTGGATGAGGAAAGCGGTGGTCGGGCCGCTGATGCGCCTGACGTGGCTACGGCGCTTCTTCAGCTTTCTGCTGCGTCCCGTCCCGGCATGGCTGGCGATGAACGTCACGTTTCTCGCCTGGCACGTGCCCGCCGCGTACGACTTTGCATTGGAAAACGAGACGTGGCACGACATTGAACATCTCTGCTTCCTGATGACCTCGCTGGTGTTCTGGTGGTGCCTGCTGCGTCCATGGCCGGCAAAGAAGCTCACATCGCGATGGTTCATCCTGCCCTATCTGATCACTGCGGACTTCGTCAATACGGCGCTCTCGGCCTTCCTCGCCTTTTGCGGGCGGCCAGTCTACAGCTATTACCTCACGCATCCCAATCCCTTCGGCGTCTCGGAGGTCAGCGATCAGATGCTGGGCGCCGTGGTGATGTGGGTCTTCGGATCCATGTCCTTCCTCATCCCGGCGGTACTGATCACGATGCAACTGCTGAGCGGCCGGCCGGAAACGCAGCGAAGCGGCCTTGCGCACGCTCCAACTGCACACACCTCAGCGAGCCGCTGACGCCGGACCTGAAGACTGGCCGCAATTGCTTCGCGGAAGTGAAGGCATCATTGCATCCGTGCAGGTTATGGCGCGGGTGTAGCCGCGCCCTCGCCAAGCGAGACTTGCGCGCCAGGCCGCCAAACGCTGCTATCGGTGCGCAAGCCCGGTTGCCACACCGGCGCCATGAGTTGCGATGCCGGCAACCGGAACCAGCCACCAGAGCCTGGCCCCCTGCAACTTGAGCTTGCGGCTGGCATATGCGCCAAAGACAACGAGCGCGGAATCTACGCTGATGCTGCCTGCAAGTGAGGAAGGCATCAGAGGATTTCCTTCGCGGCAACGCTGCCCGGCGATGCAGTGCTGTGTAAATGCTACATCCGCTCCGGCCATTGCCAGGTGCAGTCCATTGAGCAGAAAATACCTGGTCCCCAGCACGCGCGAGCCCCTGACGGGCAGCGCGCGGGTGATGCCCCCAGTAGACTCTGCCATGGCAGCAAACGGCGCTGAGGTAGACACATCCAATGTGGACCGTGGGAATGAGAGGCCGGCAATCTCCTGGCCTGCTGAGGCGGGTCTTGTAGAAATTGCCTTACTCTGTTCGAGCTGTTTGAAAGGCGTTTGGCCTTGATTCAAAAACGCATTCCGAAGGCTTGTAGATGAGACCTGGTTTGGCAATCCTGCCACAGGTGAGTAGTCATTCCCGGCCGGGTTTGTCGTGGTGGTGTCTTCTTCCGAATACGTCATTGAATCAGACAGCAGTTCAGACTCATCGCATTCCGGCTGGCTCCACGCTGCTTCAAGAACCAATCCGGCCAGAAGCACGGGCATCATCATCGGACGGAGCGCTTTTCCCATCATAACGATCTACTTTCCCCGGATTTCTGGGCGGGCCAGCAAGGCTGACGCGCCCTGGCATCCGGCATGATGGTTCGCTCGAGAACTCTCCAGGGTGGGGAAGTCATCGCTACCGCACGAGCCGAAGCGACCTATACTTCCCCGAAAAGACCCGGGCACCAGTTGTTGGCAATTCGCTGCGGTCGAGTATGGGAGTAGAGCGCCTATCTGACAATTCCGCTTAGATAACATTGGCGGATATCTTAGGTACCCTCTAAATGCAGGGTATTTAGGTCACTTTGTAGAGTTACCTGAGATTACAAATGCAGGATTGATCGAAATATTTCTTAGACAGGCACTTGCCTGGCATAGCCCTCTGGCTGCCATGTGGAGTCACTTTCCCACAGGGTGGATGGAGCAAAATCGAGACCTGAAACTCCCGGCTACTTTCCAATCACGTCGATCGCAATAGACGCGGTCTTGGGCGGCATGCACTGGGTGTTGTCGCAGGCTTGGTAGCGAAGCTTGCCCTGCACCAGGTGGTCGCCGCGCAAGGCCACGATGTGCGTCTGGATGATGAACTCGCCGGCATAGACGTTGAGTTTGGTCTTGGGGTCGACCGGCAGCGTGACATCCGTTCCGGCGGGATAGCTGGCCCCGCTGAGGCGCACCCCGGAACTGGCGGGAATCGAAAAAGTAGTCGGAATCAGATAGTCTTCCCTGGGCGTATGTGAGTTGATGTGCAGGCCGGGCGCGACCCGGAAGTGCAACGCCACCGGGCTGGACTTGCCGGCCGGAACCGTGACCTGCTCGGGAAAGAGATAAGCAACAGCGTTCACCTTGGCGATGGAGCGATCCTGTGCGGCGTTGCCACCGAAGATCTGCCCCTGTGCCGCCAGGGCGGTCAGCCCCACAACAGCCATCGCGACATAAACCTTGTTG
>JAJZNH010000118.1:0-898 GCA_021811745.1 Acidobacteriota bacterium | reverse complement strand
CGTGCAATCATCGATTTCAATGTTGATTCTCCCATCCAGCGCATAAACCCCGGCCCCGCTTCCGGCCCGCTCGTACAAGGAACGTGAAACTCTTCTTTGAAGCGTGTTGCAAAAGCGTCTATCCTTTGCCTGGCTTTCTTCCCTCAGGGGCTGAAGCCCGTTCTTTGTTTTGCCGCACTTGCGGCACGGCTGAAAGCCGTGCCCTGTTACAAGACGCTGCTCGCATCGAGCTTTCCCACAACCTCTGAAGCCGTGCCATGATAGGGGCCCTTCTCTTGAAAAGCACTCTTTCGAAGCCAGCGGTCAGAAGCTGGTTCATTCTTGCAGCGCCTTGCGGATATTAGACTCCATCTCGCTCTCTGAGGTGATGCCCATCTGCGCCGCCACCACAACGCCTTTGCGGTCCACATAGAAGGAAGTGGGCAGGTCGTCCACGCCGCCATAAGGCTGCGCAATGCTGTCGCCGCCCATCAGGATCGGATAGGGCACGCCCTCCTCACGCACGAATTTCTCAACGGCCTGCTTGTCTTTGTCCCACGCGGCCTTGTCGCTTGGCTTTATATCGTCGCCTTCGGTGGAGATGCCGATCACCTCAAAGCCCTGCTGCTCGTATTTTTTACGCAACTCGATCAGCCAGGGCGTCTCAAGTTTGCATGGGGTGCACCATGTGGCCCAGAAGTTGATGAGCACGGCCTTCCCGCGAAAGCTCGCCAGAGAGACCTCTTTCCCACTCAAGTCTTCAAGTGAGAAGTTGGGCGCAGGCTTTCCGTTGAGCGGGGAGATGTACGTAAGCGTTCCGTTGCTGATATTGGGCACCATCCTGCTGTTCGCCGCGGCGATTGCCGCCGCGCGTTCAGCGGCCTGCTTGCGGTACTCCCAGTTGGCCTATCCCGCCCAT
>JAJZNH010000154.1:3794-4746 GCA_021811745.1 Acidobacteriota bacterium | reverse complement strand
CACCTCGGGGGCAAGGCGAGCGAGAGCGAGTAGTCGACCGTCGGGTTGGAGCTCTTCACCTGGCCGAACCAGTAGAGCGGCAGGAACATGAGGGACTTTAATTGTGTCACGGTCGCCACCGAGAAGCCCACGTTCTGATTGGCTACCGTCGTGATCTGCGAATTCGGAATGATGTAGAGTGTTCCGTCGTATCCGCGCACGGACGTTTTGCGCAACGTCATTGCCTCGATGTTTCCGCTTACGCCGGCGATGATCACGGCATCGCCGACGTTGAACTGGCCTTCGACCAGGATCAGGATGCCGTTGAACATATCCTTGACGATGTTCTGCGCGGCCAGGCCGATGGCGACCCCGGCTATCCCTGCCGAAGCCAGCAGAGGCGCCAGGTCGAATCCCAGGGCGTCAAGGGCCTGCATGCCCGCAATCAGGCCGATGACCGTCAGCCCCGTGGCGCGGATGACCCCGGCCAGCGTCTTGACCTGGGCTAGTTGTCCGGCGCCTACCGCGTGCTGCTCGGCTACGCGAATCATGCGGTGCGTGATGACGCGCAGCAGCCGGCTGAGCAGGAAGGCGATCAGCGCGATCACAATCAGCCGCGGCAGCGTCGTGTGGATAAACTCCTGACCGTCGGTTGACCATTCATTCAGTAACTTCTCCAGAAAACCACCTTCGGCAGGCGATGCCATTTTTACTGTCATCAAAATCGAAAGCATGCGACGCTCCTTATTTCAGGCTACACGCTGCGTACCTCAGGCTGAACTCTACGTCTCAATAATCGGAAATCCCCAGAGGTCTACCCAGATACGCCCCTGCCGTCAGGGGGAGGTGGACTATGGCACCGCGATGCAACAATAGCGCAGGCATTCCGCGACGCTTACGATCCAGGGTGATGATCATCTGCGTCGTTGCCGGGCTGGCCGCCGCCGCTGGATGCGGTGCCAGCCAGGAACCC
>JAJZNH010000154.1:0-3716 GCA_021811745.1 Acidobacteriota bacterium | reverse complement strand
TGCTGCGGGCTGCGCTGATCTCTTGAGGCTGGCAAACGAACTGAAGACCCAGGTGGATAAGGCCACGGCCGACGTGCTCTCGGTCGGCGCAATCCGCAAGGCTGACGCGATCGAGCAGTTGGCACGCAAATTGAGAGAGCAAATGAAATCAGCCGATCCGGGGGCTGTCCAGCACTGAGAGGCCGAGTGGCGTGAAAACAACGCGCTGGGGGGGGTGCGAGATGAACGGTGTTCGATCAGGATGCTTTGGCTGGCTCAGGAGCCGGGCGGCCCGCGCATTGCTGCCGGCGCTTTCTCTCAGGATTCTGCTGCTCATCGCACTGGTTGCGCCATGTGGCGCGCAATATACGCCTGGGTCCAGCCAGCCGTACGCGGGTCAGATCGCGCGGCAGAGAAGCCAAATGGTGCTTCAGGATCTGGGCCGGCTTGCTCCCTACCAGGAAGGCCAGGACATTATCATTAGCATGCAATTACGGCAGCTTGTTGCCGCGCGGCAGAAGTCGATCGCAAGCCACACCAAGAAGCTGCTCAAGCTCGCTGCCGAACTGAATGCCGAGCTGGCAAACGCTGACTCCCAGGCCCCCACCGAGGCGCAGCTTCGCAAAATCGCGGAGATTCAAAAGCTTGCACACAGCATCCGAAAGGATATAAGCGTCCCCATCACCATGCCCCGGAACCGGATGGTTCCTTTGCTTCCCGCTCCCTTTCCACCGCGTCGCAGGTAGCTGAGGGCACTCCCAACTTCCGGGCTCTCGGACTAGACTAGAGGCAGAGCTGGCTGCCTGCCCGGCGGCTTGGCGGCTATGAACTTCGGGCTCGGCGCGGAGGTCGACCATGAGTGCTCGGCGCATGGTTGCAGCAAAGATTTGGCGTCTGTTGCGGGCCAGAGCAGCGTGGAACTGTACGCTTGCGGCGTTGGTTGCCATCCTCATCCGGCCGGCAATTGCGCAGAATCAATTGCGGTTTCCCACGGAATCCTCCCATTCTGAGACACCTTCGACCCCAAACCCTGTTGCGGTGGCATTGGCTGCGGCCGGCATTGAGCGGGCAGTTGCCGTCGCCCAGTCACGAAACGCCCCGCAATCGACGCCGGCGCCGGTCGAAGCACCATCAGCGCAGCAAGTAGACGGTGTCCCGGCCGATCTCGTGGAAAACCAGGAGATCGCCAGCGCGTGCGCCGACCTGCTCAGGATGGCCACGGATCTGAAGGCCGAGGTGGATAAGACTACCAAGGACACATTGTCGGTGCCGGTCGTGCGCAAAGCCGGCGAAATCGAGGCATTCGCACGCAAACTGAGAGAGCAGGATCGAACGAAGGAAAAGGCGGGAAACCGGTAATCAGCCGGTTCGGGGCACGGGCTATGAATCAGTTGTGAGGATACATTGCTGTGAATCGGATTGGCATTCGAATCGTGGGCCACTTCACTTGTGTCGCGCGGAAGCTTGGCCGGCGACTCGCGCTTGTTTTGCTCGCGTCCGTGGGGGTGCTGCTGGCGCTGCCCGCCGCCGCGCAGAACGGTGGTCAGCCTTATCCCCTTCCGCATCTTGCCTCACCCCAGGACCTGCAGCAGCCGTTTCCCCCGATTGATCAGGAAGATCCGGCGATAGCGGAAAGGCGGCTCGACCAGCTCAACGTGGCCCGGCAAAAGTCCGTGGTGGACAAGACCAACAAGCTGCTCAAGCTGGCCGAGGAGCTGAACGCAGAGGTCCGCCGCTCCCGTCGCGGCGAGCTGACCCCCGGCGAGCTTCATAAGATCGCTGAAATCCAGAAGCTTGCACACGGCGTCAAGGAAGAGATGACAATGGTCGTTGGCGGCGCAAACCCCTTTCTGGATGCAACCCCACCGCCGCCTCCTACCCTTCCATTCTCAAATTAGTTCCTGATGCGCCCTTGGGTCTCATTATCTGGAAGAACCGCCTGTACGATCGGGTGCTGTTGGGCCGCAAGGCGGATTGGTACAATCATGCGTGAGTCTTGAAAAGACTCGGTTTTTGGGGAGAGTGAAGGGAATGGAATTGGCTGTTTCCAGCATTCGCGCGTCCCGGATGGCTGAGGTTGGGGGCGCGCTGGGTCCTCAACATCTGGTCGAGATGTACCGGCTCATGTTTCTCTCCCGTGCCCTCGACGACCGCGAAATCCTGCTCAAGCGTCAGCAGAAGACCTACTTCCAGATCTCCTGCGCCGGCCACGAAGCGCTCCAGGTAGGCGCCGGCCTCGCTCTGCGCCCCGGCTATGACTGGTTCTTCCCCTATTACCGCGACCGCGCTCTTTGCCTGGCCGTGGGCGTGTCGCCGGAAGAGATGATGCTGCAGGCCGTTGGCGCGGCCACCGACCCGGCCAGCGGCGGCCGCCAGATGCCCACCCACTGGAGCAACCGCGCATTGCATGTCGTCAGTACCTCCTCGGCGACCACCACGCAACTGCTTCATGCCGTGGGCTGTGCGGAGGCAGGCAGGTACTTCAGCCGCTATCCCGAGGCAGCCGCAAAAGCCGAGGGCGACTACCGCGCTTTCCGTGACGTTACCTTCCACGGCGATGAGGTCGTCCTTACCTGCCTTGGCGAGGGTTCCACCTCCGAGGGCGAGTTCTGGGAGGCGTTGAATACTGCCTCGAACAAAAAGCTTCCTGTCATCTTCTGCGTTGAAGACAATGGCTACGCCATCAGCGTGCCGGTCGAGTTCAATACGCCCGGCGGCAACATCTCCCACCTCGTCGCCAACTTTCCCAACTTCCATTTTGAGGAAGTCGACGGTACCGATCCGGAGGCGTGTCTGCGTGCTTTTCAGGCTGCGGCCGAACACTGCCGCGCCGGCCTTGGCCCGGCCTTTATTCACGGCCATTGCATGCGGGCCTATTCCCACTCCCTCTCTGACGATGACCGCCTCTATCGCCCCAAGGCCGAGCGCGAAGCCGACGCGCTGCGCGACCCGATCGCCAAGATGCAGATGCGGCTTCTGCGCGAGGGGATCCTCACCGCCAACCAGATCGACGAGTTGGAGAAGTCGATAGAACGCGTCGCCATCGAGGCCGGAGAGCATGCGCTCAAGGCCCCGCTGCCGCCGGTGAATGGAATCACCACGCACGTCTACTCCGAGGACCTTGACCCCACCAGCGCAGCCTTTGCTACCGAGCAGGCGCAGGCCCCTGCAAAAGCCAGCGGACAAAAGGCCAACGGATCCAAGGGCGCCGAGCCGCGCACCATGTCCGACCTGATCAACGCCTGCCTACACGATGAAATGAGCCGCGATCCGCGCATTGTCGTCTTTGGCGAGGACGTGGCCGACGCCAGCCGTGAAACAGCGCTGGCCGAGGTCAAAGGCAAGGGCGGTGTCTTCAAGCTCACCGCAGGCCTGCAGACAAAGTACGGCTCCGACCGCGTCTTCAACTCGCCGCTGGCCGAAGCCAATATCGTCGGCCGGGCGGTTGGCTACGCCGTCCGCGGCATGAAGCCGGTTGTCGAGGTGCAGTTCTTCGATTACATCTGGCCCGCGATGCACCAGATTCGCAACGAGCTTTCCGTCATGCGCTGGCGCTCCAACGGCGGCTGGGCGGCGCCGATCGTGCTGCGCGTGCCCATCGGCGGCTACCTCAGCGGCGGCGCTATCTACCACTCGCAATGCGGAGAAAGCATCTTTACGCACATACCCGGTCTGCGCGTCGTCTTTCCTTCCAATGCTCTTGACGCCAACGGCCTGCTCCGTACCGCCATTCGCTG
>JAJZNH010000657.1 GCA_021811745.1 Acidobacteriota bacterium | reverse complement strand
GTCTACCTTCTCCACGAAACCAAGATACTCATTCAAGGTGCCCATGAATTTGGTCAAGGCAGCGCCTTCAATGCGGCTGGCGTTCTCGCCGTGGCGCACGATCATCCCTTCCGACGCGCGCTTCACCATCACCTTCACGAATTCGCGGTCATCCTTGATGTACTGCTCGAAACGCCCCTTCTTGATCTTGTAGAGCGGCGGCTGCGCGATGTACACGTTGTCGCGCTTGATCAGCTCCGTCATGTGGCGAAAAAAGAACGTCAGCAGCAGGGTGCGGATGTGCGACCCGTCCACGTCCGCGTCGGTCATCAGGATGATCTTGCCGTAGCGGATCTTGGTGGGATCGAAGTCTTCCTTGCCGATGCCGGTGCCCAGCGCCGTAATCATGGCGCGGATTTCCTCGTGGCCCAGCATCTTGTCGTAGCGGGCCTTCTCCACGTTGAGGATCTTGCCCTTCAGCGGCAGAATGGCCTGAAAGCGCCGGTCGCGGCCCTGCTTGGCGGTGCCGCCTGCCGATTCGCCCTCGACAAGATAAAGCTCGCAGCGGTCAGGATTGCGCTCCGAGCAGTCGGCCAGCTTGCCGGGCAGGCCACCGCCGTCCAGCGCTCCCTTGCGCCGGGTCAGGTCGCGCGCCTTGCGGGCCGCCTCGCGCGCGCGCGCCGCATCGATGGCTTTGTTGATGATCTTGCGTGCGATGGGCGGATTCTGCTCGAGAAAGGCGCCCAGCCGCTCGTTCAAAAACGCTTGCACCGTGCCGGCGATATCGGAGTTCAGCTTGCCCTTGGTCTGGCCTTCGAACTGCGGCTGGGGCAGTTTGACGCTGACCACGGCCACCAGGCCCTCGCGCACGTCGTCGCCGCTCAGGCTCTCCTTCATGTCCTTGAAGAGCCCCATCTGCTGGCCGATGGCGTTAATGGTCCGGGTAAGAGCGGTGCGGAAGCCGGAGAGATGCGAGCCGCCGTCCACCGTATTGATGTTATTGGCGAAGCTGAAGACGTTCTCCGAATAGGTATCGTTGTACTGCAGCGCGATGTCGATCTCGACGCCGTTGCGCGAGGCTTCCATCGCGATCGGCTTATCGTGCAGCACGGCCTTGCCCCGGTTCAGGTGCTTGACGAACTCCGCAATGCCGCCCGCGTACTTGAAGTCGGCGCGCTTGGCTTCGCCGGTCTTGGGATCGGCGGTGCGCTCGTCGACCAGCGAGATCTCGAGGCCCTTGTTCAGGAACGCCAGTTCGCGCAGTCTCTGTGCCAGCGTATCGTAGTTGTACTCGGTGACGGAGAAGATGCTCCTGTCGGGCAGGAAGTGCACGCGTGTGCCGCGCCGTTTGCTGGTGCCGGTGGAGCGGAGCTGGCTGGTGGGCAACCCGCAACTGAAGTCCATCTCCCAGGTCTGGCCGTCGCGCCAGATTTCGACGTTAAACTCCTGGCTCAGCGCGTTCACGCAGCTCACGCCCACGCCGTGCAGGCCGCCCGACACCTTATACGTCGAGGAGTCGAACTTGCCGCCCGCGTGCAGCTTGGTCAGCACCACTTGCACCGCCGGCATCATCGTGCCGTCCGACAGCGGCATCATGTCCACCGGAATGCCGCGGCCGTCGTCGGTCACGGTGATGGAGTTGTCGACGTGGATGACGACTTCAATCTTTTTTGCGTAGCCGGCCAGCGCCTCGTCCACCGAGTTGTCGACGACCTCGTACACCAGGTGATGAAGGCCCATTTCGCCGGTCGAGCCGATGTACATGGCCGGCCGGAGACGCACCGCCTCCAGGCCCTCCAATACCTTGATGTTCTCGCCGGTATAGCTGCCTTGCTCGTCGGGAAGGGGAATGCTGCTTACAACTTCAGTCGCCATAAACTCCGTCTGCGGGGGCATGACCGCGTGCGCAACCGTCGCGGTGAGGCCGTGGCTCTGCTTGGTCGCATGGCCTCCGGCGGGAGCGCTCGAAGAGGTTTGAATCCAGGATCGTGATTCTGAAACTAACCGCTTGAAAGACCGGGCCTTTACGCCACTTTTCCTGTCTCAATTTTACCATGTGAAGAGGTGGAAATCCGGGGCTTTCCCGCCGACCGGAAGGAGGGGGAAAGGGCAGCATCAGGTCTTCGAACTATGACGTTGGTAACCTGGATCGTTACTTTCTATGTATCTGCAAGATATTGCTGGACTTACTTTTTTTGTTAAGCTATAGTGCAATCTCAGTTGGAGTCGTCTCCGCTCAGTATCACTGTAGATGGCGATTACCAATGAGCGTCCTCGCGGCTGCAGCCGTTACGCCCACCCGCACGACCGGTTTTTCCGGGTTTCAGTCCCACATCTACCTTTTGTGACAAGGAGCAAATTTCATGAAAATCGCAATCCGCATCTTCGCCATGACCATCGCCGTCACTGGCCTCGTTTCGTCCTCGTTCGCCCCGGCTCCCGCTCGGACCCTTCCTAGCCACATCGCTGCCGTCTCCTTAGGCCCCGGCCCGTTGAGCCTGCCCGTTCCGTTTTGCGCCCCCGGCGTCCCAGGCTGCACTCCTCGATAGCACGAAAGTGTCACGCAAGGGTTACCCATTGGTCGTTGAGAGGCAGGGCATTTGGCGCTATTCTGAGGGAGCTTTCAGGGCACGACCCACAGCCAAATGTCCTCCCAATTTGCAGTTTCGGCGATGAGCGTGGTGGAATTCCTCCTCTGGGGCACGCTCGGCTTCTTCTTCTGGAGGAAGGGGCTATCGCGCCGGTTCCCGGCCATGGCCGCTTACCTCGCCTTGCACATCCTGGCCACGCCGTTTCTGCTGGGCGTGCTCTATCTGCTCTCCCGGCCATGGGGCCAAGCCTATTCCGGCGTCTACTTCTACTCGTACTGGGTGGTCTACGGCGCCAGTGCAGTACTGCTGTTCTTCATCTGCATTGAGGTCTTCCGCTCCGCGCTGGCAGCCTTTCCGGGACTGATGAAGATCGGGATCGTAGTCTTCCGCTGGGCCATGGTGGTTTCCATCATCATGAGTCTTGGCTCGGTGATCATTGCGCACGGGCAGTCACAGGCCGCCATCACGGCCGAGATTACCGTCAGCCTGATGCGCTGGGTCAGTATTTTGGCCTTGTGCCTTCTCGCCTTCCTGTGCCTCTGCATGAACGCTTTGCGCCTTCCCGTCCGTGACATGGCCTTCGGTATCGCCCTAGGCTTTGGCGTGCTCTCCGCTAACGACTTTGTGATCGCGTCGTTTTTCTCGGCTCACAACTCGCTGACCGGTGCACTGCAGATCGTCTACGAGGCTCTGGTCCTGGTCTCCATCGGGGTTTGGGTGACCTATGCTGCTCTTCCGGACCGCGTTCGCAAGCCCATCGTGATGCCGGCCAGCTCGGCCATCTACCGCTGGAACGAGATTGCCTCCGTCCTCGGCCATACCGGAACCCAGGTGGCAGTCCAGCAACCCGCCAACGGGTTCTTTCTGACGGATGTCGAGAAGGTCGTGGAGAAGGTGCTTTCGCGGAACCTCAAGGAGCACGAGTCGAAATCCTGAGACAGCGATCGGAGATCGTCCAGATGCCGCGGCCAATGCCGCGGTTTTGTTTCGTGCGCCGGGCAGGTTTGACAGGGCAGCCAAGTCAGCCGCTCCTTCTGTGTCCATCGGGGTGGTGCATCGTCATTTCGTCATCAGGCTGATGAAGAGCTTCTGGAACTTTCCCCAGTCGAGGTCCAACTGCGCGTGGACCTGGCGGACGCCGGTGGATGGCTTGGTTGTTTCCGTCCAGGTGAGGGTATTGCCGTAGTTGGCGCCGCGGCTCAAGTCTACGTCCATGTAAAGCGTCTGCTCCCGGGTGACGATCGATGGATCGAGCCAGGCGCAGGCGGCCAGTTCATCCCACATGTACGAGCGCGGCGGGCTCCAACGCGCGATGTAGCGCGCCGCGGGGGTATCGGCCTTCGCAATCCGGTGGAGCAGGGCCGGGGTGAGCGGCGCCTTCAGTGAGACGTCCACGGTCGTGATGTCGATCCTGGGCCAGGCGGCGCGCAGCACGATGTGAGCAGCCTCGGGATCGAACCACAGGTTGAATTCGTGGCGCGGATCGCTGGCGAACTCGGGGTCAGAGGTTTGAGGGTTGAGGCTCGCTCCCATGATCACGATGCCTTGGCTCAGAGCGGCAAACTCCGGGTCAAGCGAAAGAGCGAGAGCGATATTGGTGAGCGGGCCGCCGGCGTAGATCGTGACCTGGTGCGGATGCGCGTGCTCCTGGCGGATAAGGAAGTGCGCCGCATCTTCGTCGATGGGCTTGAGCGTGGGCCGGCCCTCCGGCATCGCGGGAATGTCATACGGGCCGTGCGCGGGAAGCTCGACTGTCTCGCCGGAGGCGCTGGTGACCGTGTGGCCGCCCCAGGCCCCCAGCCAGCCGGGCATGCCGTAGAGTTGGGCCGCCAGCCGCGTCTCCTGGCGATTGCGCACAAGCGGAAACACGGCGCCGCGGGCGACGGGAACATTTGCGTGCCCAGTGAGCTCGAGCATGCGCAGCGTGTGCAGCGTTTCCTCATCGCGCCATTGGTCGCCGGTCACCATGGTGATGCCGAGGACCTGCACATCCGGCGCCTGCAGCAGCGCGAGGATGGCCATCTGATCGGTTCCGCCCGGCCCCGCCCCATCCTCATCAACCAGTACAAGTCGCTTCTGGGCGCGGCAGACGAGCGCCATCGCCAGCAGCAGGAAAAGCAGCCTGATTTTCATTGAAGGTTATTGTGGCATACATGCGCGGGGGGGCGGTGAACCGCG
>JAJZNH010000223.1 GCA_021811745.1 Acidobacteriota bacterium | reverse complement strand
CGCGCCCGTTCCGTTCGGATTGCAACTGCTTCCCATCGCGTGGTTCGGCATCGGCGCAGAAGAGAGGACCCGCGCTTCAGCCGGATGCAGGCGCAAATCGACGCACAGGGCAAGGCCATTGCGCAAACGCAAAGCGACCTTGCCAGCACGCGCACTGAGCTGACGGGATCGATCGCCCACACCCATGGCGAACTGGTGGCGCTGGAAAAGAAGGGCGAACGGAACTATGTTGAGTTCGACCTTACGAAATCGAAACATTTCCAGCGCGAGGGTCCGGTCGAAATCCGTCTGAGAAAGGCCAATGGCAAACATCAGTATGCGGATCTGGAACTGCTTGTGGACGATCGCAATCTGACGCAGAAGCACATCAATCTCTACCAGCCAGTTATGTTCTCCACGCCCGGCAGCCCGCAGCCGGTTGAGGTGGTGATTAACGAGATCAACAAGAACCATATTCACGGTTACGTGAGCGCGCCGAAATACAGCCAGTCGGAGCTGGCCTCCATGTCGAATCCAGCCGGGAACGCACCGGCGGGCTCAACGCAGGGGGCGGCGGGCGCCAGTCAAGGGGCGGCCGCTGGAGGGCAAACCTCGACACGGCAGAAGCTCCCACTGCCTTAACCGCATCGAGCCGCGACGGTTATGAGCGCGCAAACCGGTCTCTTCAGGCAGGATCCTTGCGCAGGATCCTGCCGTCATTGTTCACTCTTCCTCCCACACAGAGCGGCCGCGCGCGGTGATGCTGCGTTCGTTGCCGGCTGGCCCTGCGGGACGCCTTCTCCCTGCGCCCCGTGATGGAAATTGTGGGCAGAGACGCCACCAAGTCCGAATTTTCATATCGAAAAGGCGAAATCAGTCCAACGCGATCACCGCAATGCTCCGGTTGGCGTTGCGGTAGCCGCAATCGGCGGATTCGATCTGCTGTTGTATGATTTGCCGCAACGGGTCGCGGCTCGTAGAATCTTGAGGAGAGCCGGCGGGGAAGTGCCCGGCGCGGCTTCAGATGGCGATGAGCGAACACGAGACAGGGAATACCGTTCAGGCGCAGGCGGTTTCGCCGGCATGGAGCAAAGTCGAGCGGGCGCGGCATCCGCAACGGCCTTACCCCATGGACTTTATCGAGCGAATCTTCACGGATTTTAGCGAGATTCACGGGGACCGCGCCTTTGGCGACGACGAAGCCGTGGCCTGCGGGATGGCGCGGTTGGGCGACGACGAGGTGATGGTCATCGGCAACCGGAAGGGCGGGACC
The DNA here is from genome assembly GCA_021811745.1 of Acidobacteriota bacterium. The sequence goes on along the minus strand of JAJZNH010000223.1, from coordinate 3,505 downwards.
ACCAGGGAGCGTGTGCGCCGCAACTTCGGCATGCCACACCCCGAAGGGTACCGCAAGGCGTTGCGGTGCATGAAGCTGGCCGAGAAGTTTGGGCGGCCTGTAATCAGCTTCATTGACCTGCCCGGCGCATATCCCGGTCTGGGCGCCGAAGAGCGCGGTCAGGCCGAAGCGATTGCGCGCAATCTTCGCGAGATGGCGCGGCTGCGCGTGCCCACGATCTCGGTGATTACCGGCGAGGGCGGTTCGGGCGGAGCGCTGGCGCTGGCTGTCTCCGACCGGGTGCTGATCCTTGAGAATGCGCTTTACTTTGTGATTACTCCGGAATCGTGCGCGGCCATTATGTGGCGGGACGCGGCGCAAAAGCAGTTGGCGGCCGAGGCCATGCGCATCTCCGCCTCTGAGGTGGCGGCCCTGGGTTGCGTAGACGAGATTGTGCCCGAGCCGATGGGAGGCATCCACGAAGATCGCGAAGCCGGAACCGGGCTGCTGGGCACTGTGCTGAAGAAGCATCTCGCTGAACTCAGGGCCATTCCTACGGATGAGCTGGTGGCGGCGCGGCAACAGAAGTTCCGCAATATCGGGCGATTCTATACAGAAGATCAAGTCTGATAGTTTTCATGGTTCCACGGAATCTCTGAATCACTTGCTGGCGAGGTTAACAGCGCGTTGATTGGGTACGGCGCGGCAAGTGTCGTGTCCTGCTACAATTCGCCACACAGGGTAAGACTCTTCGCGGCCGTTACGAGCCATTTTGTTCACGATATCGGGTGTTATGCGGGTTCCTGCAAAATAGTGCATAGGGAGATTGAAGCCTGAGATGAGATTGTGCTCACCGGCGATTGCGGGCGCGGCTCCGATGGGGAGATGCGCATGAACACACCTGCGGGGGGCGGCGGGAACCGGGTGCGCGCATACACGCAATTTCTGATCGCGATTCTGTACTTTATTCTGGCGCGGATGCTGGCCACGCATGGTGCGCAAGGGTTGGTCGACGATGCCTGGTCTCCGCTGGTGTCCCAGGCCATGCTGGTGTTCCTGCTGCTGGTGGGCTACTCGTCGCTGGGCTTCTGGCAGAATCACCAGGCCAATCCGGTAAGCGAACAGGGATTGCCGCTACGGCGGGGCTGGCCGCACGAAATGGGAATAGGCGTCGCCGTGGGCTGGGCCGTGGCAGTGGTGTGCGTGTTGCCGATGACATGGAACGGTGGCATCGCGATTGTTCTGTTCACCCACCTCTCAGCCTGGGGCTGGCTGCTGGCGGACGCGGCCTACTTCGCGCTGGCTACACTGGCGGAGGAGATCGCCTTTCGCGGCTACGGCTTCCAGCGTTTGATGCATGCGGTCGGGCCGGTGGCGGCGACGATTGGGTTTGCGGGGCTTTATGCGCTGATCCAGTCGTTCCTGCCGGGCGCCACGTTCACCAGCTTCGTGGTCTCGCTGATATTGGGCGTGGTGCTTACCATGGCCTATCTGCGCACGCGGGCGCTGTGGGTGAGCTGGGGGCTCAACTTTGGCTGGAAGGCCAGCCGGGCTTTGCTGTTCGGGCTGACGGTGAACGGGATCAGCAGTCATTCGCCGGTGGTGCAGGGAAATCCAATGGGGCCGTATTGGGTTACCGGTGGCGGGTTTGGACTGGACGGCAGTTGGATCGCGCTCGTAGCGCTTATTGGGGCGATGCCGGTGGTTTACAAGGCGACGCGTGAGCTGGACTTTCAGTACAACGCTCCGGTCATTGTTTCGGGTGGCATTCCGGTGGATCTGGATGAAGCGGCGCGCGAGCAGCACGAGGCGGCGATGGGGGGAACAGCGCCGGCTGAGCCTTCGCTCGTGCAGATTGCGCCGGCCGCGGCACAAACGCAGACCAATTCTCCGGAAGAAGAGCCGCCGGGAGGCAGCGCCGATTCGCAATCGGATCCGGTTTGAGCTTTCCGGTTGAATTCTTTGAAAATTCGCAGCCCGAATTTGCTATTTTGGTCCGAATGGGGCTATCTTTCTCTTGCGCGATGCTGATGCCACGCATGGGAGGCTCCGATGAGCCAGCCATTCCTTTCCACGGGGATGCGGGCCGCCCTTCAATCGGCCGCACGCGCCAGCCGTAAAGCCCACTTCCGGCGGGTAGCGATTTTGTGTGCGACGGCGATTCTTCTCGGTACAGCCGTTCCAGCCCAGGTAATTACCCTCGATACCAGCGGAAAAACAGCCCTTCCGGCCAATGCGCCGGTGGATCGCCGCTATATGCAGATCACACCGACGGACGTGGCGCTCTCCAAGCAGCACCTCGACGCCAAGACGCGGATGGAACTCATTCGGTTTCTGCAGGCCGACCAGGGGTTTGCCATGCGTCCGCTGCCGAGCGGCCACAAGGGCCTGATTTTGCAGGCAAACGGCAAGCTGCATCCGGCGGGCGAAGCTTATTTGAACATGGCCATCAGCGAGGGGATTTGCGCCAAGCCTGGCGACCGCGTGGCCATCACCAACATCAAGTTCAGCCGCTCAAAGATCGTTTTCGATCTGAATGGAGGGCCGGACTTCAAGCATCGTTTTCTGCGCCACATCAGCATCGGCATGGATCCAACGATGACTGCGCCCGTGGTACCTGACGATGGGATACCGGGCGGAGCGCGCATTACGCTGACCTTTAAGGATCGTGTTCCGAAGATGACCGGCGCAGAGATTGAGGATCTGCTTTCCCCGCTGATCGAGTTCAAAGTGAAGACGCCTATTCAGGCATTCACGGATACACTGCCTCTTCCGCTGAAAAACGCCATTCTGGACCACCAGGTGTGGGTGGGAATGACGACGGATATGGTGATGTTTGCCAAAGGCCAGCCGTGGAAGAAGACGCGCGAGACGTCGGGGCAGACGCCGATTGAGATTTGGATTTTTGGTAAAGCGCCCGACCCAGTCGATTTTGTCACCATCAACGGCAACCGCGTGATCAAGGTGGAGATCGCCAAGGTGGGTAAGCCTATAGAGGTCTACACCAAAGACGTTGTGACCCCCATGCTGATGTCGAGCGGTTCGACGATCATGACGGCCGAGTCGAACACGCACATTATCCGCGAAGGCGATGTACAGCGTGATCCGAACAAAGAAGCTCCGGCACCGCCGCCGACCCTGAGGAATCCCGGCGAGAAGCTGCCCAGCGACGACTCCAAATCGAGCCGGGTAGGCGTGATGAAGCCGGTGCAGTTCCCCAAAGAGGATCAGCAGCAGCCGCAAATAGGAGCGAATCCGGACGGCGTGCCGCAAGCGCCGCCAAAGTCCAGTGGAACGGCCGCGCCTGCAAATAGCGCTCCGCCGGCCCAGGCGCAGCCCGCGCCCGCGGCTGCTCCGGCATCCTCCCAGCCTGCTCCGCCAGCGGATTCAAGCCAGCAGCACTGAAGCGCTGCGCCGGCTCTCATGTAAACTGGAGAGAGCGAGTCCTGCGTTGTTTCTGCATGTTTTTATGTTGTGAAACGAGCCAGGGCCGCGACGTTGAAGCCGCGCGTAGCAGCTTACGCGC
>JAJZNH010000610.1 GCA_021811745.1 Acidobacteriota bacterium | reverse complement strand
GGTGCGCGCGTCATAGGTGAGCATCGTGCCCAGGGCAATCGCGTAACGCGGGTCGCCGGGATTCTGCTGCGCAAGGGTCCGCATACCGGTGATCGCCGCCTGCTTGCCGCTCGCGGTCGCATACAGTGTCTGGTAATAGGCCAGCGCGATGTCGCCCGGGGGCGGGTGATCCCCGTAGAGCTGCCGATAGATGCGCATGGCATCATCCGCCCTGCCCTGCCGGGCCAGGTCGCCGGCCTGCTGCAACTGCGCACTCTGCGACTGGGTGCTGCTCAACGCCTGGATTCGGGAGATGTTGGGATCGTTGGGATTGACCGCGCGCAACCGGTCGAGCGCCTGGGTGGCCTGCGCAGCCTTGCCCATCAGCTTGTAATCGCGGGCCACCCCCGCCAAAGCCTCGGCATTGTTCGGATCCGACAGCAGGATCTGCTGCCAGAGCTGCAACGCCATGTCGGGCCGGCCGCGGGCTTCGAGCGCGTGCCCCTTCTGGATCAGCACGTCGCGGGTGGCCGCGAGGGACTTGGCGGAAGGCGTGCGCTGGGCCACGCCTGTCCGTGCTGCCAGAACAAGGCAGCCAGCAACAAGCACACGCGTTCCCCATGCTCCCCACCCAGACTTCATCGGAGCTTCCATTCTACGTTCAGTTCACCGCCCGGACCAAACCGAAAACGGCCATCCAGAAATCCAGTCGAGAACAGGGCGAGGTTTTGATCGTAATACGCCAAGTCCTTTCCATACAATCCTGAAAACGTATTGCGCTCCGCCGCCATCCGGATGAGCTGCCGGGCATTGCTGCGCGACAAGCCGGGATAGGCGCGTATGTACGGCAACACCGCTGCCGAAAACCCTACCGGTCCATCTTGCCCCATGGGAATGCCCTGGTCGCTCACCTTTTCCGGGGGGGCATCATGATCGGCAAGATAGGCGCCCATCGAGGGCACGGCGCTCAGAATGCGGGCACGGAGCGGATCCTTCGCATCCATCATGCCCGCCCACAGGTAAACGCGGATGGCATCGTAGCTGCCGCCGGGAGCGTTGGTAGCCTTGTCGCCATCGGGGTTCTGCTCTGCGGCAGGATAAAACCCGTCGCCGGGAACGTAATCCACCCAGTCCATGGCCCAGCCGTGGCAGGCGCTTTGCTCCAACAGCGTGGGAATCCGCACCGCGATCTGCACCCACGGACCGGCAGGATCGACAGCGGCAAAACGCTGGAAAATAAAAACCGGCAGGTAACTGGGATTGAGGATCCAATTGTTGCCGTGCTGGAAACCGATGGGGCCAGGCATGAGCATCGGGCCGAAGCCGGGCAGTTCCGCCAATTCACTTTTGGCAATCGTCGCCATCATGGCCCGTCCCACCCGCTCATAAGGCGGAAACTCCCACAGCCGGCCGGCTTCCACCAGCGTATAGGCCATCCAGACGTCAGCGTCGGCGGCCGAATTCACGTCCAGCGCGCGCCAATTCCCGTCCTTGTCTTTGCCCCACAGCCACCCGGGCAGATGTGTGCTGAGATCGCCCTGGGCCATGTTGGCTTGGGTCCAGCTCAGAATGCGATCGAAACGGCCGCGGTCGTTCGCCACCAGCGAGAAGAACAGCGAGTAGGCCTCGGCTTCAGAGGTCGTGTGCTGATCGCCGTTGGGATCGAAGACACGCCCCTGGCGATCGACGAAGCGCGCCGCGTAATCCTTCCACAGCGGCCACGAGCGCTCCTTGCAGCCTCCGGAAGCGCAGAAAAGCAGCAACAAAGGCGCGACAAGCAGGAAACGCCCCCCCGGCCGGATTATTGGAAAGCCCATCACAGGATTCAGTTTCAGCGATCGGTTGTCGGTACTCGGTTATCAGGGGTCAGAGGCCGGGGCACAAGAGCTCGTCAACCAGAGTGGCAACCTTCAACCTCTCCGTTGCGGTTGCCACAGCCCAAACTGACTACCGACCATCCACTCACTTGTTTTTTCATCCTCGCACCTGCGGTTGGCATTCCCCAAACCGATCGCTGGCTCCCGATCCCCGACCACCCTTCTTACTCCGTCAGGCGCAGCCGCGAGCGAGCCCGGACACGCAGCCACTGACGCATCCAGACGGCTAGCAAAAATGCAAGCAGGAGAATAATGACTGCCGCCAGCCATGGCACTTGCACAAACCAAAGTGTTAACCGGGTCCACCACGGTAGTACACCCACATAGTAGACATTGGTCCCGATGCGAAACGACTGAAACTGGTAATTCTGCTCGCTGCCCTTGAGGACCGCCACCGAGCCGGAGATGTCGCTGGCCTGCTGCACATCCATGAAGGTATCCATGAAGGGCGCAAACGTGCTGCTGTCCCGCAGGTGGATGGCCACGATGCTGCGGCTGCCGCCGGGATCGTAAGGAGACTCGATACCTTCGATGATGGCTTGCGGCGTCCCCCCGGCAATCAACTCGCCCGATTCGGAATGCTCGTTCGCCTGCACCTTCCACCAGGCGCGATGCAGAGGTTGGAAAAAGCCCTGCGTGTCGCGTACCTGAATCTGCCCGCTGCGCAGGCTGACGGGCAGGTCGCTCTGCAGCTTGTCGAAGGCGGGCTGATCGTCGCCCGAGCCGATAATGAGGAAGTCGCTGCGCGCACCGGCATGCAGCGCCTCGGGACTGCCCACCGTGACGCGCAGCGCCGAAAAGCCCGTCTGCCGTGCAAAATGGCCCATCAGCGTGAGAAAGGTCTCAATCTCCGCCGCCGTCGGCGTGGGAGGCAGCACCACTGTGGTCTGGCTCAAATCGGGAAAGCGGGTGAACGGAAAACCGGCGTTGGCGAAGGTTTCCAGGTTCGGCAGCGGCGCGTAGTGCGGATAACCGACCAGGTCGATATAGCTGTCGCGCAGAATAGCGCCCTGCATGTTGATGGGGGTCGTATCCTGGCAGCCGCCCTTCTTCAGCAACTGGAAGGTGAAATCGAACGAAAGCGAATTGGAGAACGGCCGCAGGTTGACCACCGGAACGGGCACATCGATCTGCATGCGCCGCGACGCATCCTGCCCGGGAATCAACGGCACCGACCCCAGAAACGCGTTGTTGATGCGGATCTGCATGCTCGAGATCGGCCCGATCGGAATCGAGTTGTAGCGGTACACCAGCCGCAGGATCGCGTTGGGCCGCTGATCGGAGTAATAGATGTCCGGCGGAATGCGGAAGTAGACATTCAGGGGCGCCGTTCCGTCACCCTGCAACTGGTCCGCGTTGGCGTAGTCCCACAGCGAAATCCGGTGGTCGATGCGCGCCCAGCGCGGAGCGCTGTCGGCAGCCTGGGCAGCCGGCAGGCGCAGCGTGTCGATGGTGGCCTGTGCGCCGGTGAGCATGTCGCTGTGCAGCGCGACCGCCTGCGCCGCCTCCAGCGTCTGATCGGCATTGGCCCCGGTAATGACCAGCACCTTCCCGTAGGGATCGCTGGGATTGGTGCGCATGGCCACGGTGGGAAGATTGGCCTGCGGCAGGCTCAGGCCCGGCGGAAGATCGGACGTGCTGTCGGCCACAACGATCGCATTGCCCGGAGGGATGGTCCCGATATGCACCGGGAAGCGAACCGGCCGGTTCTCCGAGATCATCCCGAAATAGCTGGTGACGACGCCCGCAGCCTGAATCACTTTATTGGACGGCGTGGAAGCAAAGACCACTGGAATGCTCAGCGGCTGGACGACCGCCGGATCCAGGAACGGCATCGGCAGTTGCTTCAGGTCGTCGGCCATCGGAAGCAGGTTGCCGCGAATCTCGATCAACGAATTGCGATGGACGCGCGCCCACAACGTCGTGTTGGCCGGGTCCTCGCAGACCAATGTATAGTGACCGATAAACTCGATGGTCAGCGTGTTGTTATGCACCAGCAACTCGGGCGGAATCGAGAACTCCGCCTCGGCGTCGCTGCTGTCCGAGCCGCCCATCTTGCCGGGCGTGGGCTGCACGGTGGCAAACAGCGTACCGTTAATGATCAGCTTCAGATGGCTGAGCTGCGGCAGAAGGCTGGGCGAAAAGGCGTAGTAGAGATGGATCTTCGCGGCGGTGGGCACGTGCGTCTGCGGAAGCGTGAAGTAAATGTTGTGCATCGTGTCGATGCCGTGCAATTCGATTTGCGGTGCGCCGGCATCCGCCAGAGTGAAATGATCGAGGTACTGACCCGGCGGGATCGGCGCATTCTCGGCCGTGGCTGCCGGCGCCTTCTGCGCTGTGGCGGCATGCGTGGCGTGGATCCGCGGGGCCGCAGAAGAAGCCTTCGTCTGTGCTTCCATCCGCATCGCACCCAGGGAAAGTGCGGCCGCCAGGAAGAGAACCGAGGTGCGCGCTACGCTCAGCGACCCGGACTTACCTTGCGCACGATCCTTGTCCGTGAAAAGGCTGCGGAAGGTCGTCGCCAGCCCGTGCATTGAGATCCGGAAAATCCGCGACAGGCTGCGCAGCACATCGTCGCTCTCGCGGGACTCACCCCAGCCCAGCCAGGAATCCGCGCGGGAATAAAGCACCATGGTCAGCACTTCCTGTTCGGGAATGGATAGATTATCAAAGCGCACGCGCAGCACAGATCCCTCGGAAGAGACTACGACGGCGGGCAGATCGACGCCCGGGGTGGGCATGGGAAAAGCCAGACGCAACTCGGCTTCCGGCTCCAGATCCGCCGCCTCGGACAAGCGGATGCTGGTGCCGCCGCTCGACATGTCGATCGTCTCCCCGGTCACATAGCGGTCGCCGGAGAGCCGGGCGATGACCGGCGTGACGACGTTGATCCGGACCGCACTGCGCATCTGGCGAAGT
>JAJZNH010000919.1 GCA_021811745.1 Acidobacteriota bacterium | reverse complement strand
AGGAACTGAGCAGCGACCGGATATTGGATGCTTCTGTCAAGGGCAACGGGAAATAGCCCATCTTAAGGCGAGCTACATTTCTGGCCAAAGCGCACTCCTATGCTTGTTCTTGCGGTTGTGATTTGACACATAAAACGGCAGTGGCTGCCACTTTGTGCTTTCCAATGCTGTTCGCCCGCTCGCAGAAATCGGCGAGTTGACAGATGGTTGCTGGCACGTGCTTGCCTGCCCACCGCAACGCAGCCGTCGAACCCATGCAGGCATTGCGCGTGGAGTGATTCGTAATAACGGACTCGGTTTCGATTACGATTCAGGATCACCATCACCGGGACGTTCATCGTCTCGCTCCTGAACGGCGGACTGATCGGGATCCGGCCGCACGTCGATGGAGTTGCCGCTTCGTGCAATGGGTTCATTTCGCCCTGAACCGAGCCATGGAAAACGTTCATCGAGCAGAGCCAGAACCCGTTCAAGCAATGTCTGAGATTTCCTTTTCCTGGGTCCCATGCAAATCTCCTAAGGTGGTTTCACGATGAGAACGAGAGAGAGCCCTGAGTCTGCCTCTCGGCGCACCCAGCGCGAAGCAACTCCGCTTTTGCCCGTCGTAGGCATCGCTCGGCCAGGAGTGATCTACTCGGCTTAAATTCTCAGCAGACCCTTACGCGCACACGGCTCTCACGAGCGACAGCCTGACTTGCCGCGAGCCTTGCGCCGGCGGTTCGGGGCCGCCGTCGAGGATTGGTTCGAGGCGCACAACTTGATCGCTGCCGCACATACGACACTGGTCGGGCCGCGAATTGGAAACATTGAGGCAGGCCCTGCAGTAGACCGCATGTTTCAGGGGGATACCGCAGATGCCTCTGTCAGTGGGAAGTTCAAGCAATTTCGCCATGGGGATTTTGCGCCTCCTTCTTTACGGCCACCGTTCGTGAAATCCGGCCGCCACTCTGGAATGCACAATCCCCATCCATCAGCCGGAGGCTCCTGAACCGATCGACGCCCGCAGCCTCGATGACAAGTTCCTTATGGCCGTCACAGAAGACTTCTGTGTCGATCAAACCACGCTGCCGGCCGACGGCACATGGAACACTCTGTGACTGTCACTGGGTTGACCTTAAAAAGGAAAAGGGATGCTGCAATTCGCATCCCTTCCTTCGAATATTCAGTTGTCGTCAACGTGGGCTGCTATTCCCTTGTACGTCACCCTCTCTGAGTTACGTCGGGCCGAGACAAAAGCGGAAATCGACGAATCGACGACTAGGGGATTTCCCGATCGCTGGGCGCCGCAATACCCAGAAACACCACAACCGCACGATTCAGCCGCACCATGTCTTCGTCGGCAAGGCGTCCTACACGCGCGCCGATCCTCAATTTTGGGACCGTGGTGATCTTATCGACCATCATCCGGCAAGCAGCGCGGAGCCCGTTGCTTTCACTCGGCTCCACCGGCAACCGAAACAACGGAGCGTCGGTTGGATCGGTCGTGAAGGCGCAAATCGTGATCGAGTCCGTCGTGTCGAAGCGATCGTCCTGCAGAATCACGGCTGGACGGGGCTTCCCGGCGTAACCCTTTCCGCCCGCAACGGTCCAGATTTCACCGCGTTTCATTGGCTGCCCCAGTCGGAGACAGCATCAATGAACTCCTGGTCCTCCTCCGCGTGCGGACTCCCGGCCACCGCAAGCGACTGCCGGTGCGCCTCCTTTGCGAAAGCGGGTGAGCGCATATCGGGTACCCATATTTGAATTGGCCTTAAGCCCTGGCGACGAAGCCGCTCGCGATGGGCCCGTACCTTTTCCTGCGACGACTTAGCCTGAGATCGTGAAGGCATTTTCGACCTCCGTTCGGTTACATGTAACCTACCACGAGTTCCTTCCCGAGTTCAAATCGTCAGAGAATATTGCGAGGAGCGGGCGCTCTGCACATTAAGGCTTTCGCCATGTCAGGCGGCGGGCCTCTTCGATTGCGCCTCGTTCATCTGCTCGACAAGCTTTGCCAGAACTCCGAAATTCGGGATCTGGTCCAGCGACCGGATGCCCAGCCGATCGAGGATCCCGTAGAACTCGGTCTCTGCAATTTCCGAGGCTGCTCGACGTACCTGCGCCATGCCTCGGACGCCGCTCTCCATCCATTTCAGCACCTCCTGCTGCGCGTGCTGATTGGGGATGCCCCGCGCGGAGCGAACCCGCGCGACCGAACCCAGGATGTTGTTGTAAAGCAAGTGGCCGAGGTCCCTGCGGCAACCTTCGATCTTGCCGGTGACGCTTGCGTCGAGCGGGCCTTTTGGCGCCGCGCCGACCCCATTGCCGGCCTTCTGCCCAGCCGTTCCATTCAGAGCAGGCGCCCGACGCTCGCTTTCAGGGAGCGCCCACGGCGGCAGTGTCGGAATTTCGCGCGGGTGCTTATATTCATCGAGATCCACCCACGTCTCAGCGAAGTTGTAGAAATACCGGCCAAGACCAAAATTCGAACACGCACGTTTAAATGCTTGCGCTTCCGCGCTCGTCATCGCATTCTGATCTTCGGCCCACTCTTCGCCGCACCCGCTGTGCGTTCCCACGCCGGGAATCGAGACGACGCAGGTTACGAGGACTTTGCCGGTTTGAATGGGTTTGTCGTTCTTGAGCCGTGTGATGGGAGCGAGAGTTTGAATCGCGTACTCTCTCGTCCAGCCGCTCGCAGTGAAGATGTGGTTCAGGCGGTCGGTGTAGGCCCGCGGATCGGCGTAGGGCGTCACGCGGCCCTTGCGGCCGTCTCTCGAAGTTGCCGCGACCAACCACTTCACGTCTTTGGAAGCAAAGGGCTCCTCCAGACGCGCGAGGGCCTCTGTAGCTGTCAGTGAATTCTCCATGGTAAAGCCTCTTCAATTGTCAGATTGGTGTGTTTTCAAGGTCCGGGAGATCTTCGCGAGCGAGCAGAAGCCGGATTGATCGTCCCTGCCCGGGAATCCGTTCAATAAAACCGTTGGCCTCCAGGGTGAGGACCATCTGGTGGACAGAAGGCGGGCTCACGCGGAAATATCTCTCCATATCGGCTTCGGCCGGCGGGCGGCCGTTCACCTTGCTGTAGTAGTAAATGAACGCGAGATACTGTCCCTGTTTGTGGGTGAACGGTTTTGTGGGCACGGAACAAGTGTATCCGCTTTCCACATGTACTCAGTGACGCCGGAAGCGATAGCGGACGCCTTCGCGTTCGAGTCTGCGCGTGACCTGCTTCCGGAGAGCTTCAGTCGGGAATCGCTGTCTTTCGAACCTGGGACGAAGTGAAGCGGTGCCCTGCCTTGAGCCGAAACTCCAGGCGGGCGCCGCGCCGCACGTGGTACACCAGAGCGGGCCTGAAGCAGACCAGGCATCTGCCGCCGGGGCGGCGTACGCTCGGGTAGAGAATCCCGTTCGATCCACGCGCAATCAGTTCCGGCGCCAGTTCCTGCGGCTTCCTGTAGCACTCCGGAATCGGTCCCGGTCTCAGAAATTCCGCAAATGACTGTGGTTCTTCGCTGAAAAGGCTCTCGAATTCCGCTCGGAAATCAGCCAGGTAGTCGTCATAGGTCGAGACCTCTTCCTCGCTCCATGAGACCTCTTCAAGCTGCCTCAGCTTGTGGAATGCGACCTCGGCCATAGACGTTTCCCGCTCGACGCCGGCGTACCAGGCTCCGCGTTCACTCGTGTTGAGGCGTCCTCCGTAAGGAGCCGCATGGGTAAATGCGGCGTTGACAACGTTTGAATAGCTGACGCCGTAGACGAGCTCGTGAACGCTGATTCCCGGCAGAAGCCCTTCATCCGCCCTGAGGCGAGTATTGGTGGCTGCGTCAATCGCCGCCAGGTCGCGAAGCAACTCGTCTTCGCCCTCTTCGCACAGCGCGGAGAGGACGGTTCCGGTGGGGGAGTATTTCGACGGGATCAGACGGTGGGTATCGGCAAGTGAAACATCGCCGCGCCCCGGTTTCACTGTCCGCCCCGGCGCGCATCGAGCAGTTGCCGAACGTGCATCATGCCGGGGAGGCCCAGCCGCTGCATGTAAGCCAGGGGAGTGTTGCCGTGAAACATCGGGTTGGTGTTGGGGAGCGTGATCCAGGCATCCGCCAGCCGGCTGCTGTACAGAATGTTGAGCGCCTTGAAAATACCCACGATCAGCGAAATCCGCGTCAGGGTGTCCTGATCGAGAGCACGAGGATTCTTCTTGAGCGAGTAGAAAGATCCCGACGAGATCCCGCCAAGGAGCAGCCGCGCATCTTCGTCCCTGATATGCCATTTCGCGGCAATCCGGAAGAAACCCCTGACTGCGGGAGGGCTCAGCCGCTTCCGGGTAGCCATGTCGGCAAAGTTGGGAACAGCCTCGAAGTCGTATCCGGCAACCTGCGGAACCTGGATTGTGGCGGCCAATGCAGTATCCTCCAATAATGAAAGCATACGCCTCCAAATCTATAGACGCAACCTCTGTCTGCTCGGGCAGTGCCGAAGGCCAGGAATTGGAGAGCTCCCGCGACTCGGCTGTCGATCTCCAGCACCGCTCCCGGCCGCGACGGATCCTCCGTCGTCTCGAAACCGCTGATGTACCCCTCGCGCTCGAGGATCTTCGCCAGCGCGACCTTCACCTTCGAGCTACCGATCCGTGCGACGCCGCTGGGGCCGAGCGGGAGATTTTCAGCGATCCCCTGGCACCCTGGCTGCACCGGCTTGATGTGGCGTTGGTGCGCTGCCACGACCAGCTTGCCGCGGTGCTCCCGCCCGGCGAAGTCGTCGCGGTGTGCCTCGGGGATCGCGAGCCCGTACCCGGCGAAGAC
>JAJZNH010000432.1 GCA_021811745.1 Acidobacteriota bacterium | reverse complement strand
GATGCTCGGCATCAGCGTGGGCGCGCTGCTGGCGCCGCTCATGCCTTGGGCCGATCACGATCGCTTCGGACCGGTCGTCTGGGCCGCGCATGCCGTCAGCATCCTGCTCTTCGCACTGCCCAACACGCTTTTCATCGCAGCCATTCTATTCACCATCGCCGTGCTCACGCGCTCGACGATTCTCTCCTTTATCGGCGGCATCCTGCTCATCGTCGCCGACGCCGTCGCCGCTGCATTCACCTCGGACATGCGTAATGAAAAGCTCGCTGCCATGCTCGATCCCTTCGGCAACGACGCCTTCAACTATGCCACCAAATACTGGACCGTGGCGCAGCGCAACAACCACGTGCTCAGCTTGGACGGAATGCTGTTGTGGAATCGCCTGTTGTGGATCGCCGTGGGTCTTGCCGTCTTCGCCATCGCCTGCTGGCGATTCCGTTTTGAAGAGCGTGCCGAGCGTGTCTCCAGGAAAAAGGCCGCTGTAGCCGAAGAGAATCTTGCCACATCCGTATCGCGCCCCGCCTTCAACCTGCACTTCGGAGCCTTGGCGCGGGTGTCCCAAGTGTTGGCTACGACGAGAATCGAGACACGTCGGCTGATGAAGACCCTCACCTTCATTGTGCTCACCCTGGCCGCGCTGTTGAACTGCGTGGCGGCACTCATCTTCAACGCCCGCTCCGGGTATGGACTGACCGCCCGCCCGGTCACCTATTCGATGATCGACATCATCCGTGGAACCCTGTACATCTTTCTCGTCGCCATGATCACCTTCTTTGCCGGAGCGCTGGTCTGGGAGGAGCGCGATGCGCGCGTCGATGAGGTGCAGGATGCGCTGCCGGTTCCGGAATGGCCGAGCTTCGTCGCCAAGTTCTTCGCCCTGCTGGCTGCGGTTGCTTCCATCCTCGCTCTGGTTCTCTGCGTGTCCGTCGCCGTTCAGGCATTCGACCATTACACCCGCTTCCAGATCGGCCTGTACGTGGACGAGCTGCTCTTTCATGTCATGGTCAGCTTTGCCTTCTTCACCGCGCTGGCCTTCTTGGTCCACGTTCTCTCACCGAACAAGTATGTCGGTTACTTCGCCTTCATCGCCGTGCTGGTAGCCAACGCATTCATGTGGCGTCCGCTGCACGTTGCCTCGCGGATGCTGAAGTTCGGCTCGTTGCCCACCATGACGTACTCCGACTTCTTCGGCTTCGCGCCCTGGATCATCTCCTGGCGCTGGTTTGCTGTCTATTGGGGGTTTTTCTGCCTGCTGCTCTCTGTCGTCAGCGTCCTGCTCTGGCAGCGCGGCCGCGATACGCGCTGGCGCGCGCGCCTGTTCAGCGCCCGACAGCGCTTTCGCGGCGTGGTCCGCGCTGCTGGCTTCCTCGGCCTCGCCGGCTTCCTGCTGACTGGCGCGTGGGTTTACTACAACACGGAGATCCTGAACCCCTTTGACAGCGAATACCAGGCTCAGCGTCGCCAGGCCGACTACGAGAAGCACTGGAAGAAGTACCAGAACCTTCCTCAGCCGCGCATCGCCGATGTCCACTACAACGTCGCCATCTACCCGCGTCATCGCGGACTGGTCCTGCACGCGGCCGAGCAGATTGAGAACGAAACATCGGCGCCGATCTCCCAGGTCTGGTTTACGACCGATCGCAACTTCACCTCCCGCATCGCGCTGCCCGGCGCAAAGCTGGCCACCAACGACGCCGAAACCGGCTTCCGCATCTACAACCTGACCACGCCCATGCGGCCGGGCGAACAGCGCACGCTTCAACTCGACGTTGAAAGCCATCCGCATGGCTTTGAAAATCAGACCACGATGACCGGGATCGTGCAGAACGGCACCTTTTTCAACAACACGATCCTGCCGCAGATCGGCTATCAGGAGGACAATGAACTCACCGATCCCAACGTGCGCCAGCGCCTCGGCTTGAAGGAAAAGGACCTTATGCCGAAGCTCGAGGTCAACTGTACAGCCGACTGCGGCAATACCTACATCTCAAACAACTCCGACTGGGTCAACGTCGATACCGTCATCAGTACCAGCCGCAGCCAGACGGCCATTGCGCCCGGCTCGCTCATCCGCACGTGGGTTCAAGGCAATCGCAACTACTACGAGTACAGACTGGACCACTTTGCGCTCAACTTCTACTCTTTTCTCTCCGCCGATTACACCGTTGCTCGCCGCACATGGACTGCGCCCAACGGCCAGACGATCCTGATCGAGGTCTATTACCTGCGTGAGCAGCCGTGGAACGTTCCGCGCATGCTCAACTCCGTCCAGAAATCGTTCGCCTACTACACCGCCAACTTCGGCCCGTACTACCAGCGCGAGGCGCGCATCGTCGAGTTCCCGCGCGTGGCCAGCTTCGCTCAGGCCTTCCCTGGAACCATGCCCTACTCGGAGTCGATCGGCTTCATCGCCGACATTGAAAAGCCCGACGACATCGACATGGTCTTTTACGTTGTCGCGCACGAGATGGCGCACCAGTGGTGGGCGCACCAACTCATCGGCGCAAATATGGAGGGCGCGACCTCGCTCTCCGAAACGCTCGCCCAGTATTCGGCGCTCATGGTTATGGAGAAGGAGTACGGCCAGAATGCGATGCGCAAATTCCTTCAGTATGAGATGGATGCTTACCTGCGCGCGCGCGGCACGGAGCGACTGAAGGAGCGGCCGCTCATGCGGGTGGAAGCCAGCCAGGGCTACATCCACTATCGCAAAGGCTCCGTCGTCATGTACTACCTGCGCGACATGATCGGCGAGGATCACGTGAACGCCGCCTTGCGCCAGATCCTTGGCGAATTCGGCTACCATGGCGCTCCCTATCCCACCTCCTGGGCCTTGGTCAACGCACTCTCCGCGCAGACTCCCGCGCAGTACCAGTACCTGATCCAGGACCTCTTCAAGGACATCACCATCTTCTCCAACCGCGCCCTCAGCGCCACTGCCGTCAAGCGGCCCGATGGCAAATATCTTGTCACCGTGGTGATCCAGACGCACAAATATAAGGCCGATGCCAAGGGCAACGAGGTTGAAGTGTCGATGAATGACTGGATCGACGTCGGCGCTCTGGCCGCGCCACCGAAAGGCTTCCATTACGGCGCTGTTCTGGCCCGCGAGCGCGTTCACATCGTCAGCGGAGAGAAGGGAGCGACCAACACCTACAGCTTTGTCACGGATACGCTGCCGGACAAGGCCGGCGTCGATCCGCTGTTGCTGCTCATTGATCGCATTCCTGACGATAACCTCAAGAAGGTGGATCTTATCTCGAAGAGATGACTCCGTCCCGAGACGCCGGCAGGCGGTAGCCATTCAAACGGCCGCGGGTCTTGCGCCTTCGGCCAAATTTCCGCTCATCGCCCACGCTGATGCGCGGCGGCTGCATTTCGACGGCCTGCCTGCATCGCCGGGGAGGCTGCCTGGAAGATATCTCCGCCTCGGATCCGGATGTCTCCGGAACCGAGGCCAGGTGTCTGCGCCTCAATCTGCCGAACAGCGGTCTGCCAGGGAAAGATCCGGTGCCGAGAACAATCTACACGCCGTAAGGTGAGCTGTCAGCGTCAAAGAGCGCGGCTCAAGCCGCGCCCTTTGAGGTAAGCATGGGAGGTGTCCAGGCTCCGGTAGAACCGCTTGCTTCAGCAACGGCCTACTGAGACTGATACGGATTGGGCTGAGGGTAGGAGGGAGATTGCTGTTGCTCGGTGATGGCGACGGAGCGCTCCAGGCGGAAGGTCAGGTACGTCCCCTGGGGGAGATAGATCTCCTTGTTGCCCGTGAACGCGTCACCCGCAGTTCCCGCGCCGGCTCCAGCCAGACCGCCGATCAAAGCTCCTTTGCCGCCCCCGGCCAGGCCCCCGATCAGAGCGCCCAGCCCGGCTCCGCCGCCGGCGAAGAGCCCGGTGCGCATGCCTTTGCCCTTCTCCACGCGCTCAACGGCGGTGGTGGACACTTGGTAGATGCCCCAGCGCGATTGCACACCATCCAGGCGCACCTCAAGCACCGCACTACCAGCGAAGCGGCCGAGTGGCTTGGCAGCAATCACTGTACCCTGGGCGCGCGCGCCCTGGGGGACGATGACTTGGCCGTTTACCACCACATTGTCGACGATGGTAGCGGGGAAGGTCTCGCCGGGTTCGCTGATCTTCGAGCCGAGATCCTGATCCAGACTGACGCGCAACCGCGTGCCCGCAGGGAGATCGGCTATACGCGGTGGCGGAGGCGCCTGCTGCTGGTACGGCCCTGACTGCTGCGGATACGGCCCAGACTGCTGCGGATACGGCCCAGAAGGAGGCCCGGATGGACCGCCTTGCTCTGGATAGGCGGAGGGATTTGCGCCATTGCCGCCCGGAACCGGCGAGGCTGGTCCATTGGGCGCGACTGCGGCTCCCGGCGGCGCACCGTTCGCAGGCTGTGACGACGATTTGCAACCGGCCAGAAGGAGCGTGCTAAAGAGCGCCAGCGACGCAAATGCAGACGCGGCAGAGAAAAGCAAACTGCGACGAGGGTTCATGAGTTCCACTCCAGAAGAGAACGTTTCGCCGATGGGCGATGAAAGAAAACAGGACAGTCCAGTTGTGGGGACTACCAAATTATGTCATTGCCCGGCGACAAACGGAATGGATTCTTTTGATAAGCCGCCACCATGTCCGCGGCTGAATCCGGCTTTGCCCCTCCAGATGGGCGTCCGGGAGGGCGCAAGGCGATGGGCTGGAATGCTCACGGCGTCCGTTGCGCGGTCAAGCGCAGAGACCGAGGCCGAGATGCCTGATCATGCCTCCACCAGCCGTCTCTCGGCGGGAGC
>JAJZNH010000377.1 GCA_021811745.1 Acidobacteriota bacterium | reverse complement strand
TCACTGTGGTGGAGATAAATGAGAATTTCAAAGATACGGGCACGCAATATAGGATTTTCACGTTCCCCGGTTACTCTGCGGCGCAACCTGGTGACCAATACTTCCCAATTCGACGACTTTGAATCGCGGAGGAAAGGTTGGTTTGGTCCGGTCATGTGCACACTGGTGGAGATCGAGAGCGATGACGGTCTGGTTGGCATCGGTACAGCGGGCGCATTTCACGGCGCGGCCAAATCGATCATTGAGGATTATTATGCTGACCTCATTCTCGGCGAAGATCCGCGACGCCATGAGTATCTGTGGCAGAGGATGTACCGCACCACAGTGCGCTTCGGGCGCTCCGGATCACCAATGGCAGCTATTTCCGCTCTGGATATCGCATGCTGGGATCTGCATGGCAAGGCAGAGGGCAAGCCTGTTTGTGATCTGATCGGTGGGCGTACGCAGAGCCGCGTTCCCTGTTATGTCAGCCGCCTCTACGCACTGGAGGACCTTGATCTGCTTGCAGAGGAAGCGAGACGCTGGCAGGCGCTCGGCTTCGTGCGCATGAAGCAGCGCTTCGGCTTTGGACCGAAGGATGGTCCGGAGGGTATGCGGCGCAATGTGGAACTCGTCCGCACAGTAAGAGAGGCCGTTGGAGACGACGTTGAACTTGCGGCGGATGCTTATATGGGGTGGGATGTCGGCTACACGATGGAAATGGCGAAGATGCTGCGAGAGTTCAAGTTGTCTTGGATCGAAGAGCCGCTGATGCCGCATGAAATTGAAGGATATGTTGAATTGAAACTGCGCTGTCCATGGCAGCGCTGGAGTTGCGGTGAACACTCTTACGGCAAGTGGGAGTTTAAGGAACTGATGGATCGACGCGCCGTCGATATTCTTCAATTCGACACGAATCGCGTGGGTGGGATCACCGAAGCGGTGAAGATCTGCGCGATCGCGGAAGCCGCAGGCTTGCCGGTTATCCCACACTCCAATGAGGCACATAACACTCATGTTATTTTCAGCCGCCCTGCCCATGTTTGCCCTCTGGTTGAATACTTTCCGAACGTAGAGCCGGATACGGGTAACGAACTGTTCTGGAAACTGTTCAGAGGCTTGCCAGAAGCGGAGAATGGAAGTCTTTCCCTCGACAGTACGCCGGGCTTGGGAATCGAAGTACAGCAGCAAACCGTCGCTGAGCTGGAAGTGATGCCAGGCCAAACCAATTAGCCAGGAGAGAAATCACATGATGAACGAATCCCTTTCGAGCAGGGTTCCGCAGATCGTTCGGGGCGGATTTCTCCGCATCGCGCCCGCATTGCTGTGCGTATTGTTTTGTCTTCCATACGCTCACGCGCAGCAAAATGCACGGGCCTACGAAGCAAATAACTTTGCTCCTGAGCAGACCGCCGCAGCCCTGAAGATGCTGTCCCCTGCGGCGCAGACAACGATCGAGGAGCTAAAACAATTTACTCCTGCGCCGATTGATGGTTGGCGATATCACGTGGGTGACGTCACAGGTGGGCAATCGCCAGCGCTGGATGATGCCTCGTGGGATAGTGCCGGGGCGACCTTTCGAACGCCTCTCCATACCGTTGTCTGGTTGAGGAAATGGGTCGAGATCCCACGGAGCATTGGAGGATACAACCTCAACGGAGATACGGTTACCATCAGTATCCGCGTTCATGCCTGGGGTGGCGAGGGAGCCCTGTTGTTTGTGAATGGAGAACTCATCCAGCAGATTAATCCCTCCGAGCCGAGCCTCTTCCACGAAAACCCCGGCGACAGGGTGCTGGTTGCAATTCGCATCGGCAAGAACGCAACGCCAACCGGCTTCCCGGTTACAGAGATGACGGTCAATTATTCCGGGAAGGGGCCGAATCCTAATGACATCTATGTGCAGTTTGTTACGGCGGCACTCATGATTCCTGAGGTTTCCTCCAATGTGGCCGCTGATCGGGCGGTGCTGGAAAAGGCGATTGCCGACGTGGATTGCCAGGCGTTGCGCCAGAGAGATCAGCAGCGGTTCGACCGCTCCTTGAATCAAGCTCAGCAGGATCTGGAGTCGTTGCGGCCGATTTTGCAGCGGGCCACGTTTCATCTGACGGGAAACTCGCACATCGATTCGGCCTGGCTGTGGCCGTGGACAGAGACGGTTGACATCGTAAGGCGCACGTTCGGGACGGCGCTTCAGCTAATGAATGAATATCCGACCTACACCTATACGCAATCGGCCATGCAGTACAACGCATGGATGGCAGAGAAATATCCCGAAATGAACGAGGAGATCAAGAAGCGCATTCAGGAAGGCCGGTGGGAAGTGGTGGGGGGCATGTGGGTCGAACCCGATCTCAATATGCCCGGCGGCGAGTCGCAGGTGCGGCAGTTACTCATAGGGGAGCGGACGTTGCAGCAGCTTTATGGTGTCACGACACGTGTGGGCTGGAATCCGGACTCTTTCGGCTATAACTGGCAGTTACCGCAGATTTATAAGAAATCAGGTCTCGATTACTTCGTCACGCAGAAGATGGCGTTCAATGAAACCAATCCACTTCCGTTCAAGCTCTTCTGGTGGGAAGCTCCGGATGGCAGCAAAGTTCTCGCGTATTTTCCGCACAGCTATTCGAATGACAATCTTAGTCCAATACGCCTCTCCAACGATCTGGTCATGGCCAGAACCCAATCTCCGGGAATGACTGACATGATGGATCTGTATGGGGTGGGCGATCACGGTGGGGGGCCAACACGCGCTGTTCTCAATCAGGGCTTGCACTGGATGGAGCCGGGGAAAGTGATGCCGCGCATGCAGTTTGGCACCGCGCAACAGTACTTCAGCACAGTGGAGAAGGAAATTGCTCTCGCTTCACCAGTCTGGAACTACAGAATTATGGCCGCTGGTCATCCGCCGCTGCCCGTGCCGCCACCGGGAGAGATCAGCATTCCAACCTGGAAAGATGAATTGTATTTCGAGCATCATCGTGGCACCTATACGACCCAGGCGAACCAAAAGCGCAACATGCGGGAGAGCGAAGAATGGATGCTGAACGCGGAGAAGTATTCTTCGCTGGCATGGCTCGAAGGTCGATCTTACCCAGCTACCGAGTTGAACGATGCGTGGAAGAAGGTCCTCTTTAACCAGTTCCATGATCTGGCTGCGGGATCGGGGATTGGGATTATCTATAAAGATGCGCAGCGCGACTTTGATCAGGCGCACTGGGCAACGAATGAGATTTCAGCAAAGGCACTGAGCGCAATTCAGGCGCGCATTGATACGCGCGCGGCGGGCGCAGTGCCCATTTTGGTTTTCAATCCGTTGGGATGGAAGCGTTCCGGACTGGTGAAGATCACGGCGGAAATGCCGACGCCGAGCGCCGACGGTGTCTCGGTGCTGGATCCGAGTGGCCGGGTGCTGCCATCGAAGATTCTATCCAACGACCCGCATACGGCCATCTATCACCTTCTTGTGCAGGTGAATGACGTTCCGTCGCTTGGCTATGTGGTACTTCATGTGGTGCCGGGGCGGCGGCCCTTCCCAAGCGATCTGAAGGTGAGCGGATTGACGCTGGAGAACTCGCACCTGCGGGTCACGATCGATTCCAGGAGCGGCTGCATTACAAGCATTTTCGATAAGGCCGATCACTTTGAGGCGCTCGCGCCGCACGCCTGTGGCAATCAGCTTCAGGTGTTTAAAGATACGCCCTTGACCGATGACGCATGGAACATCGATCCGGGCACGCTCGACCACTACACGCCGCTGATGCAGGCGGACTCTGTGAAACTGGTTGAGAGCGATCCGTTGCGCGCCGTGATCCGGGTGATGCGGACCTGGGATCAATCCAGGTTCGTGCAGGACATTGTGCTTTACGACAACTCCAACCAGGTGCAGGTGATCAACGATATCGACTGGCACGAAACGCACATCTTGCTCAAGTCGGCCTTTCCGTTGGCGGCGTCCAGCAACATGGCCACCTATGAGATTCCTTATGGCACGATCCAGCGGCCAACGACACGGAACAACAGCTGGGAGCAGGCCAAGTTCGAAGTCCCCGCCTTGCGTTGGGCCGATCTCGGCGATGGACATAATGGATTCTCGCTGCTGAACAACTCCAAGTACGGATATGACTGCAAGGACAACGTGCTCCGGCTCACTCTGCTGCGTTCTCCTGTCTCGCCTGATCCAAATGCGGATCGCGGGCATCAGCACTTCAGCTTCGCTGTATATCCGCATCCGGGCGACTGGAAACAGGCGCTGACGATCCGTCACGGATATGACTACAATTACCAGCTTCTGGCTATGCAGGTGGATCTGCACACGGGCGCCTTGCCGCTGGAGCACTCGTTTGTCTCGCTGAATAATCAGCATGTGGTTCTTACCGCCTTCAAAAAGGCGGAGGACGCCGACGCCTTGATTCTGCGTTTTTATGAGTGGGCAGGCGCGAACGGCAGCGTGCAAATCCGGGTGCCACCGGGAGCCTCGTCAGCGAGCATGACCAACTTGATGGAGAAGCCGGAGGGGGTGCCCCTGCCGATCGTCCATGGCGATGAGGTGACGGTGCCGGTACGTCCTTATGCAATCAACACGCTGCGGTTCAATTACGATCCCGGACAGGGGGTAAAGGGGGGTCCCAGCTAGTATGATGGTTGTTCTATATTGCGCGTCTTAAATAATTGGGCATAGTTTGCGCAACACTTCGTTGGGTGCTCGCCACTGGGTGAATTGAGTTTGCTCCGCCGGCATGACCTCTTCGAGGTGCCGAAAATAACGATTATGCACGGCCAGCCGGCGCGTCAGCTTCCAGACAAGCTCGATGGGGTTCAGATCGGG
>JAJZNH010000112.1 GCA_021811745.1 Acidobacteriota bacterium | reverse complement strand
ATGGCCACCGAGGTCAGGCAGGAGCGCGTCTTCTATCTGCTCGATCCCGTCGGCGCCAGCCGGCGCTCTGTTTTCTTGCGCGTCGTGGATAAAGTCCTGCGTGCAGGCTGCCCGCTGCTCGGCGTCTGCAATCACGCCCTTGAATTGCCCTGGACTCCATCGTTTCTCCACAAACACGGTGGCCTGGTCCTTTCCCTGGGCCAATTCAATCAGTGGGTGGGCTCGCAGATCCTGGCCAGCGGGCTCGTGCAAATCTGGCCGGGAACGCCGGTCAGCGCGCCGCTGTTTTCCGGCAACACCGTTCAGGGGCTTCGCCTCGCGGATCAGGGCGTGGACAAGCATGGTGCCCCGTCCGACGGTTTCCTGCCCGGCACGGACGTGTACGCGAACCTGACCGTCGTGGGTGACGGACCCGTCGGCGCGGTGGGCCAGGCGCTCGACCTCAAGCTCGGTCTTCCCAAAGGCCACGCCCGCCGCGAGTGGGCCCTCGGCATGAAGATGGTCATCGAGCTGCCCGAAGACTCCGCCCTCGAACCGGGTACCGTCTGGCACACCTTTGGTTACCCCGAGCCGGAGATCTTCGGATTCCTCTATGTGCATCCCGACCGCCTTGTCTCCGTGGGCATCTTCGTTCCGTCCTGGCTGGGCGATCCCGGACGCACGGCGTATCGCTACCTGCAGCACTACATCCAGCACCCCGCGCTCTGGAAGCACCTGAAAAATGGCGCGCTGCGATCATGGGGAGCGAAATCGCTCGAAGAGTCCGGCAAGCGTGGCGAGCCGTATCTTGTTGGCGACGGCTATGCGCGCATCGGCGAGGGCTCCGGTTCCACGAACATGCTCACCGGCTCCGGTGTTGACGAAGCCTGGACCACGGGCGTGCAACTGGGCGAATCCGTACTGGAACTGCTGCGCGCCGGGAAGCCCTTCACGCACGAGAATCTCTCCGCCACTTACGAAGCCCGCCGCCGCGCCAGTTGGGTGGAGAGCGGCGCGCTCGAAGCAGCCAATGCGCGCGACGGTTTTCATCGCGGATTTGTCAGCGGCCTCATGGGCATGGCCCTCGCCGGCCTCACCCGCGGCCGGCTCAGGCTGCGCGCCAAAATCCCGCCCGTCACGAAGCAGATTCGCCCGTTTTCCTCCTACATGGCCGAGGGCCTCAAGCTGAGCGAGATCGCCGCAGTGGCCATTGCCGATGGCCGTCCGCTCCACGATGCGCTGATGAGCGCGCGCGGCTGGCCCGAGATACCTTTCGACGGCCGCCTGCTGGTCACGCACCAGGACGCGCTGCTGATGGGCGGCAAGGTGCAGGCCATGCCCGGCTTTGCCGATCACGTCACCTTCCGCGACGGCAAGCTTTGCATCGCCTGCGAGGAGAAGACCTGCATCGCCATGTGTTCCGGCCAGGCCATCACGCTGGGCTCGGAAGGCGTGCCCGTCTTCGAGCGCGAAAAGTGCGCGCACTGCGGCGCGTGCCTGTGGAACTGCGCCCATTCACCCGACGGCGAGCACAGTAACATCGAGTTCCGTGCCGGAGCGGGAGGACTGCACTCGGCGGAGAATTGACGGCAGGCAAGTCATTGGATGAAGCGCAGTCACTCAGTGAGGAAGTATCAAAGATGCTTGCATCGTTTATCCGGACCCTAAGCCCCATGAACCAAAGATAAACATCTGCAAACAGAGAACTGAAAGCTGAGAGCTGAGATCTCAAAGAGAGGAATCATGGCAATCACATTACATATCGTCGTCTGCGCCGGAATTGTCCCCGACCCGCTGCAGACGCTGGAACCGATCAATACGCAGGCTGGTCCCGGCCTCAAGAACGAGATGCTTCTACCTGCCGTGCTGGACCCTTGGGCGGCGAGTGCACTCTACGAGGCTGCCAACCTGGCCGCGAAAAATCCGGGCAGCAAAGTCTGGCTCGTCTCGCTCGGCCCCAAGGCCAAACTGCAACAGGTCATGATGACCGTGGCTCAGAAAGTTGCATTCGAACTGGTCGCCATCGACGGCCCCATCGGCGGATTTCCCGACGCGCACTCGACGGCAGTTGTGCTCGCTGACGCGATCGCCGCAATCCCCGGGCTCGACAGAGAAAAACTGCTGCTCTTCGGCGGCTGGGAGTCAGCCGCACGCGGCGCGGGCATTACGCTGCAGCTTATCGGCGAGCGGCTGGGCATTACCGATCAGTTTCAGGGCGTCGACCAGATCGGCTTTCGCGAGGACGGCTCGTTTGAAGTGCTGGAGCGCGTGGAAGGCGGCCGTCACCAGGTTTCGGTCTGCGCCGGAGTCCCCGCCGTCCTCGGCTGGGCCACCGGAAATCTGCCTGAGCCGCGCAATAACCCGCAGGTCGGCATGGCCAATATGCGCACCATCATGCCCGCCCTGCAGCGCGCCAAAGCCGCCCAGATCGAGCCGAACAGCCTGCGTTATGTCTCCGTCGCCCTGCCGAAGCAGCAGCGCGTGACGCGTGTCGTAAAGGATCAAACGCCCGAGCAAATTGCCGTGGAGTTAGTGGCCTGGATCGGCGGAGAAAGCTGAAAGCTGACAGCGATCAGCCGTCAGCTTTCAGCCATCAGCTAAAGGCGAAGAGATGCAACGCATGAGCTGGAAATTGGACGCTCTGACACATGAAGGAATAGAAAATGGAATCGATTCTGGTTTTGACCCACGCCGATGAAGGCGCATCCCTGACGAAAGCCTCACTTGAAGCCGTAGCCGCCGGCCTCGAACTCGCAGCCCGGCTCGATGCACCGCTGGCCATCGGAATCGTCGCTGCCGACGCCGCTTCTGCCGCCAGCGCCCTCGCCGCAACGGGCGTGCGCCTGCTGTCTGTCTCCGGAGAAGCCTTTGCCCAGCCGCGCTACGCTTCGGACGCCGCTGCCTGCGAAGCTCTCTGCCGGGCCGCCAGCGCAAGCATTGTCCTTGCCCCCGGCAGCTCGCGCTTTGCCCGCGTGGCCGCCGGTGTAGCCCATCGTATCGGGGGACTCATCGACACCCACATCACGGCGCTCTCCGGGGCCGAAGCCATTGAAGCCACGCGCTGGTTCTATCGCCAGCGTGTCGAAGCAGTGCTGAGCCGCGACGCGCGCCCCTGGTTTCTGCTGCTCGACGCAGGCACGCACGCGCCTTTCGTGGGGGCGCCGGCGTCCGCGCAGGTGGAGCAAGTCCCCGTCAATCTCCCCGTTCTTCGCACGCAGGTCACCGGGGCCCGGGCGCCACAGGCGGGAGAAAGCACGATCCGCCCGGACGCCAAGCTGCTCTTCGTTGCCGGCGCCGGCTGGACCAAAAGACAGCCCGACGGCCAGATCCACGCCACTGAAGCAGCCGGTCTGATTCTCGACTTCCTGCGCGCCTCAGGGGCCTCGCTTGGCAGCTCGAAATCACTGGTGGACCAGGGCAGCGAGAACCAGCCCGTTCTTCCCTTCCTCAGCCACCTGAACCAGGTGGGCCAGACCGGCGCGACGCCACGCCATCCCAAAGGCCTTTCCACCTGCTGCCACGGCGAGGAGCCGCACGTGGTTGGCTGGCGGTTTATCGGCGAGCGCCGCGCCATCTCGCTTGACCCCAACTGCGGCTGGACCCGCGGTAAAGCTGACGTTGTCTACATCGCCGACGCCTTCCAGGTAATGGCGAAGGTCAATGAGATCCTCGGCGCCAATGTCATCGTATGAAATAACTTCCGGGGCTCTCCTCCCCGACCAGCCAGATGCCAGGCGCGTTACAATGCGAGAATCTCGCGTGGAGAGGAGGTCTTCATGCAAAAGCGATGGATGAAAGTCCTTTTGGCGGTCATTGCACTGGTCATCGTGGTCATTGCACTGATCCCGTTTTTCGTTAATGCCGACACCTTCCGGCCGATGCTGCAAGAGGAACTATCCAGCACCCTGGGCCGCAAAGTCACACTGGGCCATCTCAGCTTTTCTCTGATCTCTGCCAGTCTGGTTGCCAAGAACATCTCCATTGCAGACGATCCCGCCTATAGCACCTCACCTTTTCTACAGGCCAAATTGTTCCATATCGGCGTCGAGGTGGCTCCATTCCTCTTCCACCGCAAGTTGAGCATCACGCATCTCACCATCGATTCGCCTGCCATCCAGCTCATTCAGTCCCAGGACGGCAAATGGAACTTCTCCAGCATCGGCGGCGCCGCTCCCACTCCGGCCAGCACGCAGCCGGCCGCCATCCCTGACCTGACGATCGGCGCATTGACGATCAGCAACGGCAGCGCAACCGTTTCGTCACTTCCTGCCACTGGCAAGCCATTCGTCTACTCCAAGGTTGATCTCAGCGTCCACGAGTTTTCCTTCAAAAAGTCCTTCCCCTTCCGGCTTTCGGCGGAGTTGCCGGGCCAGGGAACCCTCCAGCTCGATGGCGGCGCAGGCCCGCTGTCAAAGAAGAACGCCGCCGATACGCCATTTCGCGCCAACCTGGTGATCAAGCATCTTGATCCGGTCGCCGCTGGACTCATTGATCCAAGCAAGGGCATATCCATGGTTGCCGACATCAATTCACAGGTTGAATCTGACGGAACCGCCCTCAAGAGCACTGGAAGAATCCAGGCGGCGCATCTTCAACTGGCGCGCACAGGTTCCCCTGCGCCCAATCCGGTCAACATCAGCTACGCCATTTCCGATAACCTCGACACGCGCACGGGCCAGGTGTCGGATCTGGCTGTCCACACCGGCTCTATTGCCGTACATATCAATGGCGGCTTCCGGCGGACTCCGCAGGCTGTGCTGCTCGATCTGCGCCTGGCCGCTCCGAATCTCCCCATCGATCAACTGGAGCAACTGCTGCCCGCCGTCGGA
>JAJZNH010000045.1 GCA_021811745.1 Acidobacteriota bacterium | reverse complement strand
CCGCAAGTGCGCCACCGGGGCAAAAATCGTTCTGGACGTCGGTAACGATGAGAACGTCGTGGGCAGTAATCCGCATCCTGTCTCCACTTTCACAATACCCGAATGGATAGAGGATGGCGCAAGCTGCGGCTGGAACCCAGCCGGGTCAGGCCAGTAGAACTTCAACGCCGCTGCGGGTGAGCAGAGCAACGTAGCCGGGGGCAAGATCGCGGTCGGAAACAACAATATCCGCAGCGTTAAGCGGAGCCACTGGAATCATGCCGCCGCGGCCGAACTTGGTGCGGTCTGCAACAATGATCACCTTCCCGGCAATCTCGATCATTTTCTGCTCCGAACCCACGACGAGCGTATTGTTGTTGCTGAAACCGGCCTCAGAAATGCTGCCGATGCCCATGATGACGGCGTCGGCGCGAATCCCGCTCAGCATCTGCTCGCAGAACGGTCCCAGCATGACACGCAGGCGAGGATCAAGGTAGCCGCCGGTCAGCGTCAGCTCAATATTGCGCAGCTGCTCCAGGACCTCAGCAATGGGCAGTGAGTTGGTGATCACATGCAGGGATTTCGTGGCTAACTCACCGGCGACCGCGGCCACTGTGGACCCGCCGTCGAGGATGACGGTCTGGCCATCTTCAATAAGGCTGGCAGCCAGCTTTGCAATCCGCTCCTTTTCGTCGTTGAAGCGCACGCTCTCCACGGCATAGTCGAAGGCACGGCCAGGCGGCGGCTGAAGTGAAACGGCGCCGCCATAGACACGCCGCAACACCTTTTCCTCTTCCAGCATGTCGAGATCGCGGCGAACGCTGGACTCAGAGGCGTCCAGCTCCCGGCAAAGGGTCTCCAGGTCCAGGAAGTCCCGCGACTCAAGCATCTGTCGAATTCTAAGTTGCCGTTCAGCAGCCTTCATCGTTTCGCGGCTTACGACCCGACCTTCCTGCTCTTTGCCTCTTCAAGACAGGCACCCTCATTTGAGAACCGGCTTTTTCAGTTCGCTCCGATGGTTTCCATGACCGCATCCGTGACTGACTTCACAAGCGCTTCCATGTCGGATTGCGGCGGCTTGCAGGCACAGCCATCACAGGGCGTAGGCGCGAGCGCAATCGAACTCGGAACTTCAAGATCAGCGAGTTGGCACTCCTTCAATCTTGACGTATCGAAGCGAATATCCGGCAGTCCCAGCCTCTTCTTGATTGCCAACAGGTCGGAGCCTTTCTGCTCAGAGATGTACGAAATCGGCGCGCCCAGTTGCGAAGCCAGCATCAGCGTCCAGCAGTACGTCTCCAACACCTCCGCGTACCACTCAGCGTGCGTCACCGTATCGGCCCAGCACACGATGCCGTGATTGGCCAGCAGAACCGTGTTGTGCTGCTTGACGTAGGGCAGAACGGTCTGGGCGAAAGCCGCCGTGCCTGGCGTTTCGTAAGGCGAAATCGCCACCTTGCCTATGAAGACTTCGAACTCAGGGATCACGAGATTGGGAGGCACGCGCCCCGTGATGGCGTAGGCCGTGGCATGCGGCGGATGGCAGTGAACAGTCGCCTTCGCCTCCGGCACTTCCTTGTAGATTTCCAGGTGCAGGAAGATCTCACTGGTGCGCGGCTTGGTCCCGGCAAGCTGATTGCCTTCAAGATCAACCAGACACAAGTCTTCGGGCGTCAGGTCGTACTTGCTCACCAGCGTCGGTGTGCAGAGAACCTCATTGGGTCCGATGCGGTAGGAGATATTGCCGCCGTTGCCGTCAACGAACTGACGCAACCAGAGCTTGCGCCCCACCGCGCACATCTCTTTCTTGATGGCTTCAGCCTCAGGCGTAGTAAAGAGGCGCGGATTGGCCGGTGCCCTCACCACCGCTGGTGGAGTGGACGCTGGCGCAGCCGCACCTGCCGGCGCAGCGGCAGACTCAGCCGCGCTGCCCTTCGCGCCATTTCCAAGAG
This sequence comes from Acidobacteriota bacterium, assembly GCA_021811745.1. The sequence continues at coordinate 2,881 of JAJZNH010000045.1, read as the reverse complement.
CAATTTTGTTCTGCGCAAGGAAGTCCCGGGCCGAAGGCGTCACAACACAGTTTTCGGCGACCAGGATGCGGCTTGCTCCCTGGGCCGCGGCCTCCTTCACGTCCCGCAACGCGACAACCTTGCGGCTTGAAATATCGATGCTCTTCTCTTCTCTGCTCACTTCCGCACCTCAAATCCTGTATAAAAACTGCCTAAGGCCGCACATCAATCGAATCCACGATCAGCGAACAATACGCATCCACCGGTACCGAGCCCGGCCAGAAGGGATTGGCGGCTTCCCTGCCCTCGGTAAACGCAACCATCTGTCCTTCAGCCGCACCCAGTTCATCAACCGCAATTAGAGCTTTACCTCCGCCCAACCCATTCCTGGCGCGCACGTTTTCCATAGTCACCGGCTCCACAACGACAAGCGTTCTGCCTTTGTAGGCCTCAACAGCCGGATTCAGGACCACGTGACCGCGCACAATTCCGAGCCTCATTCCTTCGCCTTCCCTGAGTTTCGCGGTACTTCATCCACGATCCCGACAACCACCATGCGCGCGGGCGTGGTATTACCCAGCCTGGCCCGGGCAATGTCTCCATCCGTCGAGACAATCACCCAATCACCTTTTCCGGCGCCCAGCCAATCCACGACTACGATTGGCTCAGCTGCCGCGCTACCGTCCGCTTCAAGCCTCTGCGCTGCCAAAAACCTGCAGCCATCCAATGTCGCATGCTTAACTGCCGCTACGACCGTGCCCTCGATGCGCGCCAAAAACATGACTAGATAATCCGCAACGCATTGCCGACGACCATCTGCCGTTCGCGCGTAAAGGTAAGCGGCGTTGTAATGCCTTCACCGGTCGGCGTTGCAATGCTATGGCTGAAGTATCCCGGTCCACCCACGCCCAGCGAGGCCGGCGATGCAGCGTTCTGCACAAAGATCGTCGTATTCATGGCGCGCGCCATCCGGGTTGCTGTATCGACATTCCGCGAATGGATGATGGCCGTATGCCGGTAGCCGTGCTCTGCCTTAACCGCGGCCGCGATTCCTGCGTCTACATCACGCACGCGAACCACCGGAATGAACGGCATCATCTGTTCTTCCACTACAAAAGGATGGTTCTCGTCTGTCTCGCCGAAAAGGAGCTTTGTGTCGGTCGGAACGCGTACGCTGGCAGCAGCGGCTAAAACGGCAACGTCCTTGCCGACAAAGTCCTTTTTCACGTGCGCCCGCGCGCATCCCCCACCGCCGCCCTCGAACGTGAAAGCCACGCGCGTGAGTCTTTCAAGCGCCGCCGCATCTAACTGAAAAGCGCCTGCGCGGCGCATGGCGGCGATAAACGCATCGGCCACGGAGGCAACTACGAAGATTTCCTTTTCGCCGATGCAAAGCAGGTTGTTATCAAAGGCTGCGCCCTCGATGATGCACTTTGCGGCGTAGTCCAGATCGGCGGTTTCATCTACAACAACCGGCGGGTTTCCAGGTCCTCCCGCAATCACGCGCTTGCCGGACTTGGCTGCCGCCTTCACCACGGCCGAGCCGCCCGTCACGCAAAGCAGTGCGATCTTAGGGTGATTGAAGATCTGGTCTGCGGCCTCGATGCTCGGCTCCGTGATCGTGGTGATGACATTGGCAACTCCGCATTCCCTCTCAATCTCGCGATTGAAGAGTTGCAGTGCGTATTGCGCCACCTTCGCGCCCGACGGGTGCGGACCGAAGACCGCAGTGTTACCGGCAGCCAAAACATTGATGGCGTTGGACACCATGGTCGGCACCGAATGCGTGACCGGCAGCATCATGCCGATGACGCCCCAGGGCGCGCGCTCGATAATGCACAGGCCGTTCTGGTCGCTGCGCGCATCGCTGCGCATCGCCTCGACGCCAAGCACGTAGCGCATGTTCGTTAGCTTCAGGATCTTGTGATCGAGGCGGCCGACTTTGGTCTCTTCCAGTTCCATGCGGCCCAGTTCCTCGCGACGATCCATGCAGATGCGGCGCATGATCTCGATCATCCGCCCGCGTTCTTCGAGGCTCATCGCCTCAACTTTCTTCTGGGCCTCGTAAGCCGCATTCACGGCTTCATCCACGGTGGCGAAGACACCATCGTGCAGCACGGCGCTTCTGGGAGCGGCCGCGCCTGCCCTTGCCGTGGTAACCATGCTGGCCGTGACAGGCGCCGGCTGCATCTGTGCGCGAAGCCGCGCCACCACTTCCCTGGCGATCTCCGCTATGACCTGTTGTGATACTGGTTCCTGGGTCTGCATTTATGGCTTCTCCAAGATTGCGCCCTCCACCTCGACGGCATCCACAATGCCGACGATAACGGCGTCTACGGGCGCATCCTTCGTTGTAGGCGTCAGGCGGGCCGAACTGCCCTGCGTGAACAGTACGCACTCGCCAATGCCGGCTCCCACGCTGTCGACCGCAACCACGGAGCTGCCTGAAATCTGCAGCTTGCCGTCTTTGCTGATGTACGGCTGAATCAGGAGCAGCTTCATCCCGCGGAACTTCTCGTTCTTGTGGGTAGAGACAACATTGCCGATCACTTTCGCTATAAACATGCCGGCTCACCTCGTTCGCCGTGGCGGAAAAGATCCCGCCGCTTTGCCATTACTTCGGCAACACGGACCCGAGCGTGTCGTGCGGACGCGCGATCACATGCACGCTGATCACTTCTCCCGCGGCACGGGCTGCGCTGGCGCCTGCGTCCACCGCGGCACGGACCGAGCCCACATCTCCGGAAACAAAGACCGAGCACAGGCCGCTGCCGACCTTGTTCCAGCCCACATACTTCACGCTTGCGGCCTTCAACATCGCGTCCGTCGCCTGCACAAGCGCCACCAGGCCCTTGGTCTCGATCATTCCAATCGCTTCATTTGCCATGGATCTTCTCTCCGT
>JAJZNH010000503.1 GCA_021811745.1 Acidobacteriota bacterium | reverse complement strand
CTGAGTTCCACGCTGGTGGAGTTGCTGATCCTCTTTCTGCTCTTCGGCGCGGCCGTGGCGGCGATCTGCCGCGCCGTGGCGTGGGTGCACCTGGGCGAACGAGCCACGATCCGGGGAGCTTACCAAAGCATCCTGCCGCGCACCGGAAGATACATCTGGCTCATGACCATTACCGCCTTGGCGGTGTGGACGCCGATAACGCTGCTTTACTGCGGCTATGTCGGGACCCTGGTTTTCTATACAAAGAGCGCCGGTAACCATGTTGCGGGGCATCCCGCGGCGGCCAACCCGCTGGCGGTCTCGGTCTTCGCCACCGTCACCGTCGTCTTCATTCTGCTCCTCATTCCCGCGGGCATTTACACCATCTGGATGGCGGTGCGGTATGCGCTCGCCCTGCCGGCTTGCGTGGTGGAAAACCTGAAGGCCGTTAAGGCATTGGGACGAGGCGTGGACTTGAGCAAGGGAGCGCGATGGCGGATCCTGGTGCTGGGCTTGCTGATCGGGGCTATTAAAGTTGGGCTGACACTGATCACGCAGAGCTTCATTTTCATTTCCGCCGTCAAGCATCATGGGCAGGTGGGAGCGGGGCTGACCGCGGTCTCAAGTGTGATTTCGTTCTTTACCAACACATTTCTTGGGCCGATCTACGCTACCGGGGTCACGCTCTTCTACTATGACCAGCGTGTGCGCAAGGAAGGGTACGACATCGAGTGGATGATGCAGGCGGCGGGGCTGACGCTTCCGCCACCCCAGGCCGAGTTTGATGGAAGTGGTACGGAACCCAGGCAAACCAGCGAAATGGCCTGAAGAGGCCGCGGGAAAAAGTGCAAATGGCAAGCGAATGCGGCGGGAGGAATCGAACAGACACTAAAGCCCCAGTTCTTTAAAAGGTCCCTTGTCGGCACGACCGAAATCGTGGCCTGACACAGAAGATAAACACCTGGATTTCTGGCGGGCTACACTGGTTTGCACGGAGGAATTATGCTCGCTCTACGTGTCACTTTGCTCGGCTCGCTCCTTCTCATTGGCGTCGCTGCTGTTGCTGCTCAAGGCAGCGATGTGCCGAGCGTACATGTGAGTTCGCCCAACGGTCAGATCACATTGTTGCTCTATGATGCCGCGCCGGCAGCGCACGCCGGGCCGGCGAATGCGGAGACGCCCGCGGCGGGCGACCTGCACTACGCGGTGGAGTTTCGCGGCAAGCAGTTGATCGCCGAGTCGCGGCTGCGGCTGGAGTTCGCGGGGCAGCCGGCGCTGGGACCGGGCATGCACAAGACCAACGTGCAAACCGGGAGCGCGGACGAGACCTATACCATTCCCGTCGGCAAGACGCGCACGGTGCTCAATCACTACAACGGCGTACGCGCGAATTTCGAGGATGAGGCCGGCCGGAAGCTGACGATCGAGGTACGTGCCTTCGATGACGGCGTAGCTTTCCGCTACATTGTGCCGGAGCAGCCGGGATTGCACCAGGTGCGCATCACGCACGAGATGACGGAGTTTGCATATGTCAAGGACGCCGTGACCTATCCGCTGATTCTGGATGGATTCCATTCGTCGTATGAAGATGCGTATCAACTGCGCATGGTGAGCGGACTGCACCGTGGCTGGCTGATCGGGCTGCCGTTTCTGGCTCAGGAGCCGGGGATCGGCTGGGTGGCGATTACCGAAGCGGATATTGATAACTACGCGGGAATGTATCTGCGCAAGGATAGGGGACGCTTTAACGTCAGGGCGGAGCTGGCGCCGCGCGTGGACGATCCGGGAGTCGCGGTGGAAACAACGACGCCATTCAACAGCCCGTGGCGCGTGTTGATGATCGGCGATGAGCCGGGGCGGCTGATCGAATCGAATATCGTGCTCAATCTGAATCCGCCGTCGAAGATCAAGGATACGTCGTGGATCAAGGCGGGCAAGTCGGCGTGGAACTGGTGGTCGGATAATGCGGCGCCGGGCGTCGCCTTCAAGACCGGCATGAACACGCTGACCATGGAGCACTACATCGACTTCGCATCGAAGTCGGGATTCCCGTACATGCTGATCGATGCCGGCTGGGCTGCGCCACCGCCCGCCGGAGAAACGCCAAACAACCGGATGGATAATATCACCGAAGTGAATCCGGCCATCGACATGCCTGCGCTGCTGCGCTACGCGAAGGAGCGGCACGTCAGGATATGGCTGTGGTCGAATTGGGAATCTGTAAATAAGTATATGGACCAGGCGTTTCCACTGTTCGAGAAGTGGGGGATCGCGGGCGTCAAGATCGACTTCATGGACCGGGACGATCAGTGGATGGTGAACTGGTATCGCCGCGTGGTGGCGAAGGCGGCTGAATATCATCTGATGATCGATTATCACGGCGCATTCAAGCCCGACGGCTTGCGGCGAACCTGGCCCAACCTGATGACGCGGGAAGGCGTAATGGGCAAGGAGTACCTGAAGTGGAGCGCGCGGACGACTCCGGCGCACAACGCCACGCTGCCCTTCACGCGCATGCTGGCCGGGCCGATGGATTACACGCCGGGGGCCTTTGGGAACAGCAACCTGAAGAACTTTGTGGCGCGCAACTTCGAGCCGATGGGCCTGGGAACGCGCGCGCAGGAGCTGGCGCTGTATGTCATCTTCGAGAGTCCGCTGGAGATGGTGTCGGACTCCCCGGAGCACTACACGGGTCAAAGGGAGTTCGATTTCATCAAGCGTGTTCCGGCGACGTGGGACGCGATTCATGTGATCGGCGGCCAGCCCATGGAATGGATCTCGGTGGCGCGGCGCAGCGGGAAGGATTGGTACGTTGGCTCGATCACCAACTGGGATCAGCGCGACATCAAGGTGCCGCTGAATTTTCTCGGAGACGGTGAGTATAGCGCCGAGATCTACGCGGATGCGCCGGATGCGGACGAAGTGGCGACGCACACGACTCTGACGAAACAGACAGTGGACCGGAACACGGTGTTGCATGTGCACATGGTTTCCGGCGGTGGAAACGCGATCTGGATTCATCCGGCGGGAACGCAGTGATCCAGTACCGCGCCCGGATGATTCTGCGGCCTGCCGGGATCGAAGGTTCGATTACAAAATCACGTGAACAGGATCGAAGGAGAATGGGCGGGCGAAGAGACGCATTTCTCCACTATCATCAGCGCATATGGCGCAGGCGAGTTGGCACCGGCCGAAGAATGGAGTCCGCGCAGTGGTGGCGTGCGCGATTCTGCTGGCGGCTGTGGGAGCGGGCGGGCAATCGCCGATTCCGGCTGCTCCGGCTCCTGCGGCGGCGCAATCGCATGAGGCTTCGCTGGTGGAGTATCGCCAGCATCTTCAGGCATTGATGGCGCTGGTGAAAGCTTGCGCGCAGGGACGCAATGCAAAGGCGTGCGATCCCGCGCAGGTGGGGCCTGACGACCTTATCCCTCTAGCGGAAGGTGGCAAGACGGAGCGGCGGTTTGTCGGCTACGGCTGGCTGCGGGCGCTGCTCTTGAAGGCGCAAGACAAAGACGCTGCGAAGCCTGTTTCCAAGGCTGCCGGGGGACCTGCGAAGCAGCGGGTAAGAGCGCGGGAGAGCGCGCTGCCACCGCCGCCCACCACGGCGGAGCTGTTGCGGGCGGCCGAGGCGCGGCTGGCCCACGACTTCAAACAGGCTGGCGCGGCGCTGCCGGTCGCGCCGGCCTACGGTCCCGAGCGCCAGACGATGAGGCAGGTGCTGGCCGGGCGCGAGTTCCGGAATCTCAATCAGCCTTCCGCGCGTGAAGCGGTGATGGAAAAGATCAATGGCTGGCTCAACCATATCTTTGCTAGCGCCGCCAGGTTGGCTCCGCGCGCGGCCTGGCTGGGGCGCGTGATTGTGTGGGGCTTTCTTCTGCTGGTTGGCGCCGGACTGGTCTGGGGTCTGATGCGATTCGAGCGCAAGCGGCGCGCGTGGTTGCGGTTGGAGAGCGAAGCGCACTCGACTGAAGCTTCTCCTGCGCGCGACTGGCAACTGTGGCTGGAAGACGGCCGGAAGGCCGCCTCCGCGCGCCAATGGCGCGAGGCAATTCACTGTGTCTACTGGGCCGTCATTGCGCGGCTTGAAGCGCGGCGGCTGTGGCCCGCGAACCAGGCGCGTACCCCGCGCGAGTATCTGGCTCTGGTGGCTGATGAAGATCCGCGCAAGGCGGGCCTGTCTGCATTAACGCGAAGCTTTGAGCACGTCTGGTACGGCGGCGAAGATGCCGCTGAACATGACTACCGGAGCGCCGAAGATCTGGCGGCGGAGCTGATCGGGGCCGGTATGCCCACGAGAGGAGACACGGCGCAATGAATTTACTCTCCTCGCTCGACGCCAAGGATCGCAGGCTGCTGCTGTGGTGCGTCGGCATCGGGCTGGCGTTGGCTATGGCAACCGGATTGCTGCTACCGGACGCCAATAACAACAATAATCCGCTGCCTTCGAGCTACCTGTCCGGCCAACATGGCGCGCGCGCGGCGTATGAGACGCTGCTGCGCTCCGGTTACCAGTTGGTGCGCTGGGAGAGGCCGTTGAGCGATCTGGCCGCCACCGCCGGACCCGATACGGTGGTGATCTTTGCCGAGCCCTTCGCGCGCGAGTTGAGCGACATCAAAGCTGTGCGCACAATTCTGGAGCGTGGCGGGCGTGTGCTCTCGACCGGTTTTTGGGGCGGATTTCTCTTGCCCGGCGGAGCCAGCGGCTTACCGAAGGAGTTCACCTTCGCCCCCTGCAAACTGGAGCCCGTGGGGCTGGATGCTCTGGGCGACTCAGGCGAGGTGTGGATGACGCCCGAGGCTACCTGGCAGGTGGGAAACCCGGCGCAACGCGTGG
>JAJZNH010000792.1:4076-4816 GCA_021811745.1 Acidobacteriota bacterium | reverse complement strand
CGCCGCGCTTGTCGCTGCCGCGGAACGTCGCAGCCGACGCCCACGCGGTCGTGACGAGCTGTGAAATCGACAGACCGGACGCGAGCACCTCCGCCTTCAGGGCCTCAATGTCGCCGTCATCGATCAATTTATGGCCGACGGCGGGAACCGGATCCTGCCAGATCAGCGTTTCCTTGGGCACCAGCGGGCCAAGGTAGCGGGAAACGGGCCCCATGTCACGATGCGTCAGCTTGAACCAGGCACGGGCAAACGCATCGGCGAACTCCTCGGGTTGCTCCAGGAAGCGCCGTGAAATCTTTTCGTAGGCCGGGTCGAAGCGCAGAGAAAGATCGGTGGTCAGCATGGAAGGCGCGCGGTGCCTGGATGGATCATGGGCATCCGGTATCGTGCCCGCGCCCGCATCGCCCTTGGGCTTCCACTGGTGGGCGCCGGCCGGACTCTTCGTCAGCTCCCATTCGTAGCCGAACAGGATCTCGAAGAAATCGTTGCTCCACTTGGTCGGAGTTGTGGTCCAGGTGACTTCCAGACCGCTGCCGATGGCGTCTCCGCCCTTCCCGGTGCCAAAGCTGCTCTTCCAGCCCAGCCCCTGCTCTTCGATGCCGGCTGCCTCAGGTGCTGGACCAACGTGGCTGGCAGGACCGGCGCCGTGGGTCTTGCCGAAGGTATGGCCGCCGGCAATCAGGGCGACCGTCTCTTCATCGTTCATCGCCATGCGGGCGAAGGTCTCGCGGATGTCACGC
>JAJZNH010000792.1:0-4066 GCA_021811745.1 Acidobacteriota bacterium | reverse complement strand
TTGCCATTCGGCCCCTCCGGGTTCACGTAGATGAGCCCCATCTGCACGGCCGCCAGCGGGTTCGCCAGTTCACGGTCGCCGCTATAGCGCTGGTCACCCAGCCAGGTGGTTTCCGGGCCCCAATCGACGTCTTCCTCCGGCTCCCAGATGTCCACACGGCCGCCACCGAAGCCGAAGGTCTTGAAGCCCATCGACTCCAGTGCCACGTTCCCGGCCAGAATCATCAGGTCGGCCCAGGAGATTTTGCGGCCATACTTCTGCTTGACCGGCCACAGCAGACGGCGCGCCTTGTCAAGATTGACGTTGTCGGGCCAGCTATTGAGCGGCGCGCACCGCTGCGCGCCTCTGCCGGCGCCGCCGCGTCCATCGTGGATGCGGTAGGTGCCCGCGGCGTGCCAGGCCATGCGGATGATGAGCGGCCCATAGTGGCCGAAGTCGGCCGGCCACCAGTCCTGAGATTCCGTCATCAGGGCATGGAGATCCTTAATGACAGCGTTCAGGTCGAGGCTCTTGAACTCTTTGGCGTAGTCGTACTCCTCACCCAGCGGATTGGACAGCGAGGAGTGCTGATGCAGGATTGAGATGTTCAGCTGGTTGGGCCACCAATCCCTGTTGCCTTTTGCTCCTGCCGTTGTGTGCTGAAGCATGCTGCCCGAGAACGGGCACTTCGATTCGTTGGCCATGATGTCTCCTTAGGAAGCCGCAATTGACTCGCTCGTTCAGTATAGGAGTCAAATATCGGTCGAAACGAAAGAACTTATCAATGGCGTCGATAGCTGTCGCCAATCGAAAACAACCGATCTCTGGCCTTTTTTGATCCGCCGGGCAACTGAGAATGCCCCGGAAGCGGTCGGGCAGGAAGCAGGTTACGCGGCAAGGCTGGAATTGCCCCCATCCCGCGGACAAAGGGGATTATGGCTTTCCGTTTCCGGTCACGGCTTTTCCATCCACCTGTAAATCGAGCAGTCTTCCCAGGCGGTGGCGGCGTATTCTCCGTCCAACTGGTTCGTCAGAATTTCACGGTCGGCCTCGGCATCCGCCGATGATCGCTGGACCTGCCCTACAAAGAGCCGCGTAAAGCCCGGTTGCCGCTCCAGCACGTGCTCCTGTTCGTTGTTCACATACAAAATGTCCAGTTGTCCTTCGCACCCGGCAAAGCACTTGCTCCAGAACGCCAGCAGCCGCCGCAACACCGGCGCACCGAAGGGATTGAACATGAACGCCACGCACGGCCCTGCCGGAGGCTCAAACTCCGCCGCATCGCAACAGACCACCCGCATAGGCGCCTGCGCCCGGCCCGCTGCCCGCCATAACGCCATATTTTTCCGGCTGATCCGCGCCAGCGTGGGATGCAACTCCACGCCAATGACGGCACGAAATGGGTATTCGGCAGCCAGCAGCACAGCACGTCCCATTCCGGATCCCAGATCGATGAAGGTGAACTCATCGACCGGCGCGATCGGACGGCATCGCCGCCAGCGCGCCAGGATGGACTGGAAGACCGATGGCGCGATGGCATAGTAGGCCGTTGCGTGCTGATCGTGCCGGTGGCCGCTCTTCAGATGTCTGCCGGCAACCAGCCCGCTGGTTCGCACACCAAACTCCAGGTCAAATGGATGCCGGATCAACCCATCCTTGACCGATAATCCCGGCAAGAGACGTGGCTGGCGCGCCTTCTTGCCATCTTCGTCTTGGGCCCTATCGATCACGGTTTGAACCTTAGCACAAAAAGCAGGCTGCGGAAGCGGCGGGAAGAAGCCAGGCTGCCCCGATCAGGTGGCGTGCATCAGGCTGAAGGTAAGCACCGCCAGCACGATCAGGCTTACGACCACATAAAGGCGGTCGCGCTCAAGGTAAAATCCGGCCACGGCCATCACCACGCGCGCCACCGGCGTGGCAATCAGCAACAGCAACCCGAGTTGAATCAGCCCCACGCTGTGCAGGGCCGCCGCTGATTGCGCAATGCCGGGCACCGTTCGCCTGTCCGGTCCGCCGGCCGAGAAAGTTCGGTAGGAAACCGGGTTTGAGCCGTAATGGAACAGGTAAAGAATGCCGCCGGCAAGAACGATCACAGCCGCCAGCAAGACCCCAGCCCGCAACAGATTGCCGAGTATGTTCTCGAGCCTGCGATCATCCATATCCGCTACACCCTTCCCATAATGCCATTCAGGATCATTTCCACCGCCAGCACCAGAATTACGACCCCGAAGACAATCCGAAGCGTCCGCACCCGCGCGCGCACCAGCACCTTGGTTCCCAGGAAAGCCCCGCCCAGCACGCCCAGCATCACCGGCATGGTCACGCGCGGGTCAATATAGCCCCGGCTCAGGTAGACGCCAGCACTGGCCGCCGCAGTCACGCCAATCATAAAGTTGCTGGTTGTCGTGGACACCTTGAACGGAATCCGCATCGCGCGGTCCATGGCGATCACCTTCACGGCTCCCGAGCCAATTCCAAGCAACCCCGAAAGCGCGCCGGCGCCGAACATCAGGCTGAATCCCGTGGGAACGTTGGTCACACCATATTCCTGGAACTTGCCTTTCAGGGGATAGGCACTGCCCAGCCGCAGGCGCCTCGCCAGCGCGTCGGATTGCACGATTTCCTCGTCTTCAGTATTTCGATTCACCAAAGACTGATAGGCGGATTGAACCAGCACCAGTCCGAAAATGATGGCGATGGCATGGGTACTTGTGTAGGCGGCCAGATACGCGCCGGCCACTGCGCCGAGGGTGGTGGCGACTTCCAGAAGCATGCCGATGCGGATATTCGAGAAGCCTTCTTTCACATAGGCCGCGGCCGCGCCCGACGAGGTTGCAATGACGGACACCAGCGATGCGCCGATAGCGTACTTGATGTCAACGCCAAGCGCCAGCGCCAGCACGGGCACAACCACCACCCCGCCGCCAAGTCCTGTCAGCGCGCCAAGGAATCCCGCCATCGTGGACATAAGCCAGACCACGATCGTAAATGTCAATGCTGTCATCGATTAGACCCGATTATCAAGGCCCCTTATCTATAATTGCCAACAACTCCTCTAAAGTATATCGCGTAGACCCGGTCGGCCTGAGACCCCGGGAATTCGCCAGGTGGACCCGGCGCGGTCAGCTCACGCCTACTTCTTTCAAATCCGCGCGCGTGTTCTCATAGGTGGTATTGTAGGCGAGCAGTTCGGGATCGGGCTCCGTGCCCCAATGCAGGCAAGCCGAGCGATACACCTCCGGCCACCAGTTGCGGTGAGCGGTCAGCCCGTCGTCCTTCCATTTTTTCCAATCCACCAGGACCTTCGACCACGCCTGATCGCCGTATTCCATGGCCGCCACCTGCGATCCGATCTCGGGCACAAGCCAGTCCTTGCCGATGCGGGCGTGGAGCACCTCGTCGGCCCAGTCGTAATCCTGAATCATTGCAGTGAGCGGGCTGGCCGTGGCGACGCCGATCTCCCACTCGTGCTCCTTGCCGTTCCTTCTCGGCATCAGTCCCTGCTCGATGGTGAACAGCACCGCATGCCGCTCCTTCGCGTTCAGCTTCGTATTCAACCCCAGCGACCAGGTGAAATTGAACGGTATACGCGTCCAATCGACGCCCAGGGAGACGAAGCCCACTTCCCCCATCATCGCGTGCCGCGCCTCATCCCAAAGCTGGCGCGTCATGTCGCGGTAATACTCCCACGGCTTGCCGGTCACCTCAGTGAGGATGCTCGACATCATCTCCGGTACGTCAATCTCACGCATGCGCTTGAAATAGAGCATGATCGTCTTCGGCAGCGGCTCAACCCCGGGATCGAAGAGCATGGCTTCGGCATTGACGCCCATGTTGTAGGGATCGATGAACCGCTGGTCGCGCCGTGGCGCCGGGTCGTAGCGATACGGAGTCACCGAAAACTGCCGCTCGACGCTCTCACCGCTCCTGGCCGCCTTGCCGTCCAAATCTCCGGCAGCCGCCAGCATCCGGTCCAGCGTCGCCGGCCAATCCCCAAGCGCCTTGCGGTCCTCATCCTTCACCAGGCAGCGCACCGCCTCCACACCGTACCGTTGCGCCTCTTCCATCTCCAACAGAGCAAAGCGGC
>JAJZNH010000193.1 GCA_021811745.1 Acidobacteriota bacterium | reverse complement strand
GCGTCTTTTAATAAAGCTCTTGAAAGGAGAAGGCGAACACTATGATTCATTTCCTCATTCACGATTCAGCGGATACGGTTGCGGTAGCCGTAACCGACCTTGCTGCCGGCGCCGAGTGTACCGGTCGGAATCTTTCGACCAACAAGACGCTCACCGCGAAGACGGCCGAGGCGATTCCGCTCGGACACAAATTTGCGCTGCGGGACTTTGCCGTAGGCGATACCGCCATCAAGTATGGCTGCGAGATTGGTAAAGTGGTGCAGCCCATCCGTGCGGGGCAGCATGTTCACGTGCATAACCTGAAGACGAAAAGGTGGTAGATCATGACAGACCGAAAGATTCACGCATTTCGACGGGAAAACGGGCGGGTAGGAATCCGCAACCATGTCGTCATCCTGCCGGTGGACGATATCTCCAACGCCGCCTGCGAGGCAGTTGCCAACAATATCAAGGGAACGCTCGCCCTGCCGCACGCCTACGGCCGGCTGCAGTTTGGCGAAGATCTTGAGTTATTCTTTCGCACCATGATCGGTATCGGCAGCAATCCGAACGTTGCAGCCGTGGTGGTCATCGGCATTGAGGCGGGTTGGACCAAGCGCATCGTGGACGGCATTGCGAAGACCGGCAAGCCGGTGGAGGGATACTGGATCGAAGGCCAGGGCGATATACGCACCATCGCCGATGCGTCCTACAAAGCAAAGGAGTTTGTTCAGTGGGCTTCCGAGCTGCAGCGCGCGGAGTGCAGGCTGAGCGAACTGTATATCAGCGTGAAGTGCGGGGAGTCCGACACCACCACCGGCCTGGCCAGTTGCCCCACTGTCGGCAATGTTCTGGACAAACACTGCGCGCTCGGCGGGACGGCCTCTTTCGGTGAAACGAGCGAGTTGACCGGCGCAGAGCACATCGTAGCCGCCAAAGCGGCCAATGAAGAGGTGCGCAAGCAGTTCATGGCGGCTTTCGAAGATTACACGCGTCTGGTGTTCAGTGAGAAGACCGATGATCTTTCTGAGTCGCAGCCGACCAAGGGGAATATCGCCGGCGGACTCTCGACCATTGAAGAGAAGGCGCTGGGTAACGTGGAAAAGCTGGGCAAGAAGACCAAGTTTATTGGGTGTCTTAAGCCGGCAGAAGCCCCGACCAAGGCCGGCATGTGGTTCATGGACACCTCCAGCGCTGCGGCGGAGGCGGTGACGCTGTGGGCTGCTTCGGGCGCGGTCGTCCACCTTTTCCCGACCGGTCAGGGCAACGTCATCGGCAATCCCATTGAACCGGTCATCAAGCTGTCCGGGAATCCCAAGACCGTCGCCACAATGAAGGAGCACATCGACCTGGACGTGGCTCCGATTTTGCAGGGAGAGATGACGCTCGACCAGGCCGGAGACGCTCTCATCGAGATGATTGTTCGTACGGCCAACGGCAGGCTCACGGCGGCGGAGGCGCTCGGCCATCGCGAGTTTGTGATGACCAAGCTCTATCGCAGCGCCTGATTCGTCTTTCAACGCGCCGAGGCTCAGTTCACTGAACTGAGCCTCGGCGCAGGTTCTCGGGCAGGAGTGTATGGAGCGATATCGAAAGGAAACGCTGGAGCGCCTTGTCGCGCAGCTTGCCGTTGCCATCGGCGTGCCGGCGCAGGACGCAGCTTTGTTTGCGAGTGCGCTGGTCGATGCCGATCTGCATGGCGTTTCGACGCATGGAGTCTCGCGCCTCAGCATCTATTTGCGTCGCATACAGGAGGGATTGATTGACCCCGCAGCGCCGCTCACCGCAGATCGCGGAGCCGAAAGTGTGCTGGCGCTGAATGCAGGTAATGGACTTGGGCAGGTGCAGGCGCGGAAGGCGCTGGATCGCCTGATCCCTTTGGCGCGGCGGAACGGGGTAGCCGCGGCTACCATCCGCAACTCGCAGCACTTCGGCGCGCTCTCCTGGTACTGCAATGCAGCGGCGGAGCATGGCATGGTGCTGCTGGCGATGACCAACTGCGAGCCAGCCATGTCGCCCGCAGGCGGCTACGAGCCTTTCTTCGGCACCAATCCCATCGCCGCCTCTTTCCCCACGCGCCGGAGCTTTCCGGTGAAGATTGATCTGGCTACCTCGATCGTGGCTCGCGGCAACATCATTGCCGCTCAGAGGCGCAATCAACCGATTCCAGAGGGCTGGGCGCTCGACCCGCAGGGAGAGCCCACCACCGATGCCCAGGCAGCCTTGCTGGGCACGGTTCTTACCATGGCCGGCCACAAGGGCTATGCGCTGGCCTTGATGGTGGAGATGTTCAGCGGAGTTCTCTCCGGAGCTGCGATTGGTTCCCAGGTGGGCTCTATGTACAAGAACCTGGATCGCCCACAGAATGTCGGTCATTTTTTCTGTCTGTTCGACATCTCCGCCTTCCTGGACTACGAGGAGTATCTACAGCGGATGGACGAAACCATTGGCCAGATCAAGTCGTCGAGGAGACGCAACGGAGTGAGCGAAATTCTGCTTCCTGGAGAGCGCTCCGCGCGCATCGCTGAGCAAAACCAGTCGCACGGCATTCCCCTTGCGCCGGAGACGATTGCGGAATTGGAACACTGGTGCCGGCAACTGAAGGTTGCATTCGACTGTCCCGAGGTGAACGCATGCCCGACATTCTGATATCAGAGGCTATTGAAGGATCTGCTGTAGACGCACTCCGCAGCCGATTTGACGTGCTCTATCTGCCCGACGCATGGAAGTCGCCGCAGCTTCTGATTGACAAGATCAGGGGTTGCCATGCACTCCTTGTGCGCAACCAGACGCCGGTGACGGCCGAGTTGATCGATGCAGCCCCCCAGCTACTCGTGATCGGGCGTGCCGGAGTGGGGCTGGACAATGTGGATGTGGAGTATGCCCGTCAAGCCGGCATTGTGGTGGCCTTCACGCCGGATCAGAACGCAATCAGCGTCGCCGAACTGGCCCTCGGCCTGATGCTCTCCCTGGTGCGCTTTATCCCCGTTGCCGACCGGGACACCAAGGCCGGAAACTGGAATCGCCGCCGCTTTATCGGGTCAGAGCTCTATGGCAAGACGCTGGGTATTGTTGGCGCCGGGAAAATTGGTTATCTCACGGCTCGCCGCGCCCGGGCTTTCGGCATGAGTGTGCTGGCCTGCGACCCATTCCTCAGCCCGGACAATGTTCTGCTGGCCGATCTTCAGGCCGAATTGGTGGCGATGGAGGAGTTGTTTGCTCGGGCGGATATTGTCTCCTGCCATCTGCCCGCTTCGCCGCAGACATCAGGGCTCGTGAATTTCGCCTGCTTTGAAAGGATGAAGCCCGGCTCCTACTTCATCAATACATCGCGCGGGAAGGTCGTATCGGAGCCGGATCTGCTGGCTGCACTCAAATCCGGGAGATTAGCCGGCGCGGCGCTGGATGTTCGGGCCACTGAGCCGCCCCAGCAGGGAGAGCTGGAGTCGATGCCAAATGTGATTCTGATGCCACATGTTGGAGCCTGGACACACGAGGCCCAAGGTCGGGTGACGGTTGCGATCTGCGAGGACATCACTCGAGTGCTGGAGGGTAGACCGGCGCTGAGCTCGGTCCATCAGGCGACGCCCCAGCGCCTGCCCGTGCGATAGGCACCGTTAAAAGCAAGGCGTCTCGCCGTCTCGAGGCGTCCTTAAGAAAATGGAGAGAAGATGGTGATGACCTCAGTTTTGACTCAGGGAAAGATTGCCGGCCTCAAGGCTGTCGCCAATCCGCGAGGAGTGATTGCGGCGGCTGCACTTGACCAGCGCGGATTGCTGAAAAAGATGATGGCTAAGGAAATGCAGGCCGGCGAACCGACCGATGCCATGGTCTCCGAGTTCAAGGAGATTGTCACCGAGGCGCTTACGCGTCACGCATCGGCCATCCTGCTGGATGTAGAGTTTGGTTTGCCGGCACTGGGGCACCGCAACGGGAAAGGAGCCATGCTGGCTTATGAGAAATCCGGCTATGACTTTACGGCCCCGGATTTTTTACCTAGTCTGACAGAAGGATGGTCGGTGCTGCGTCTGCGCGAAGCAGGTGCCGCCGCCGTGAAGATCCTCCTCTTCTATTCGCCGTTTGCGGATGGCTGGGTGAATGAACAGAAGAAGGCCTGGGTCGAGCGAATCGGCGCTGAGTGCCGTGCCCTGGATATGCCCCTGTTTCTGGAGCTGCTCGCGTATGGCGTCGGCGAGGAAGAAAGCTCTCTAAGCTATGCAAGGCGCAAGCCGGAGATCGTGATTCGTTCCATCGAGGAGTTCACTGCGGATCGATACGGGGCCGACGTGCTCAAGCTGGAGTTCCCGGTCCGCATGCAGTCCGTTCCTGGCATGCAGGTCTACACGGGTCAGCAAGCCTATTCGCGGGCCGAAGCGGCTGAACACTTCCGCCGAGCTGCGGCTGCCTCCACCAAACCGTTCGTTTATCTCTCGGCGGGCGTGCCCAATAGCGCTTTCATTGAAGGGTTGGAGTTCGCGCTGGAAAGCGGCGTTGAGTTCCACGGAGTGCTGTGTGGCCGCGCCACCTGGCAAGGTGGCGTTCCTATCTTTGTGCAGCAAGGCCCTACGGCGCTACGTGCATGGCTGGAAACGGAGGGCGCGGAGAATATAAGCAAGGTAAACAAAGTGCTTGAGGCCGCCACTCCGTGGCAAGACAGGTGCAGCGTCAAGCCAGCCGGATCGTCGCGTGTTCTTGAAAGCATCTCTCACAGTTGAAGCATCTCTCACCCCGGAGGTCTTCCAACTCAGACGTGCACTCTCTGATCTCCGGTCATCCTCCGGTACTTCCGAGCCAGGACCAACAGCGCAACGGTTCCAATCAACGGCATCAGAGCCGCCAT
>JAJZNH010000908.1 GCA_021811745.1 Acidobacteriota bacterium | reverse complement strand
CGCGGCCTGCGCGCATCGTAGTCTGAGGCCCAGCGAAGGCCCAACGACTGATATTTGGCGCGTAAATCCCAGTACGACTTCCACCAGACAGGGCCATCGCCGTCGATGGTGCCTTTCCCAGTGAGCTTTACATCGTCCTGGCTGCGTACGTTGATCAGAGCTGAAGGCCAGCTCATTTCGATACCGGCGATGCGCGTGGGCAATTCGGGATAGTCCTGGAGTCTCTGTGAACCGATCAGCGTTGAGCCCTCGGGAAGATCGAGAGTTACTCCAGACTTAAAGAACAGCGATCCAGTCAAATAAATTCCTGGCTTGAAAGTTATGATGCCGCCAACGGCAGCGGCCGCATCGATGGCTCTTTGGATGGATGCGGTGTCCAGCGTCGTTCCGTCGCCTTTGGCGCCGTAATCATTGGCGACGAAGGTTCTTGGTGCGCAGTGGGCCATACTGGAAGCGAGCAAAGTAACAGCGAATATACCAAAAATGTATTTGGACAAAATGCTCATTTACTTGGCTAACTCCTCCAGGCGAATAGGGCCGAAAAGACCGGAGGGAATTGGGTGAAGGTTATTCATATCCTGTGGCTCAAAGCGTTTTCCATCCTTTGAGTAAAGGGCAGAGTAGTCATGTGGTGGCTGTCCTGCTAACTCGTTCATCGCCGTATTGTAGACACGGACTTCCAGCCGGTTCTGGCCATAATGGACGAGGCTGGTAATGTCGATCTGGTACGGCGGATGCCAAAGCGATCCGGCGCGCTGGCCGTTGACAAAGATGACGGCTGCCTCGCAGATGGGCGGATCGAAGAGGGCATGCATACCCGAAGCGAGCGGCGGCCGATCGTTGGGGATTGGGGTGCCTCTTCCAAAATCGACCAGAATGCGCGCACCCGACGCGGGCGCGCTGCTTAAGTTGAAACTGCGCGTATAAGTAGCTTCGCCTGAGTAATATTGCCTGCCGGGGATGGCACTCCATGACTGGAGTATCGTTAAGATTTCCGCTTGCGCGGCTCCGGAGAATTGAATGCGCCAGCCTGCGCTCAGATCGGCGAGGGGATGCATGGTCAACTGCGAGGATGCGGGGTGTTCCTGGGATGATTTTAACGAGCCGGATCGGGGATGGTTTTCGAGTACATAGATGCGGGATTCATAGGGTGCGAGTAACAGCAATGTATGGCCGCCCGCGGCGCGATATCCAACTTGAAGAACACGCCCTGAGTCAGGATCCCATGATTCAAAAAAGGGGCGGTCGGAGCGGAACCGAATGGTCCCGTCGATGGGCCGGTTATTAGTGTTCACGACAAAGTAAATGTCGCTATCTGAAAGCTTGCGATGAATAAAACCCAAACCTTCAGTTCGACCTTTGACTTCAATGTCTGGCGCGAGAGCGCTGTGCAAGGCGGAGGGCAAATCAGCCGTCGAGGCGATAAAGACTCCCTTGTGTCCGTTCTGCTGGAAAAGCTGTGCCGAAAGAGTAGTGATCTCAGTAGAATTATGCCGCTCAAGCAATCCGGGAGCCAGTGAGGGAAGCTTTCCGATGGCAATTACTTTGCCGCCGCCTCCCATGTAATATTGAATTCGTCTATAAGTTGCAAGCGGAATCCGGTCGGTTGGAGGAAGAATCAGGACCGGGTAAGGAATCTTCCTTAGTTTATTGATCGTCGCCGCATCGACATAATCGATGTTATAACCTGCATCGAGAATTGTCCCCATCAGATTGGGGGAAATGAGCCGCTTCATCTCGTCAGTTACTGAAACATGGCCCGGCCTGAAGGCGGCCTGCGCGTCGTCCTCTGGCAGAAGGATGGCGACATCATTGTCCGGCTTGCCCTGGCGCAGCAACCAGCACATGCGCCGCATGTAGCGCATCACATCGGGCATGACCGGAAACCATGGGTTGTGCGAATTGAAAGCGCCGGCCGCGTAGAACGCCCAACCTGGCTCGCCGGCGGAGGGCGGCGAGTATGGGTAGCCGTGGCCGACGATCTGATTTACGCCAATAAGAAACATACGGTCCGCTTCAGCCTTCATGTCGAGCGGCGTAGCGCGAAAGGCCGGGGAGTGCAGCCACGTCCAGGTTTCGGCCGAGATCACCTTGCGACCATAAAGGTGACCGGCGGATGTAGCCCATCGCGCAAAGGAGAAAGCGCGCCATTGCGGACCTTCGCCTTCAGGAAGGTTCGGCACAGCTTCGTCGGCCAAAGTTACCGCAGGGAGTCCATAAGTCTGAGAACGGAAGAGGGTGTGATGCGCTTCGGCAAACTGAGTAATCGGAGTCAGGTAGTTATCACGGACTAAGTCCGAGAGCGTCTGGCCCCAGTCGTGGCGAACGGCTTCGGCTTGCGGCGTGCCCCCGGCGAGTAGTTCAGGCAGATGGGGAATCAAATCGTATCCGCGGAGGCGCTTGAACTCAGCGGGCAAATTGGGAGTCCAGTCAGAGCCATAAACTTCGAGTGAATCAGAAAAGACAGAGTAAGGCGGTTGATTTTCGAAGGCTTTCACGAGAGGAGCGCCTACATCATTGAGATGCTCCTCAATCGCGGCTCGGGAGAAATGATCGAGCACATATCCTTCGGCTCCGTATGCGGCGCGCTTCACCCTTTGGCCGGTGTGGCTGGCGAAAAAGAAAAGCGCGGTGTCGTTGCTATTGATTGCGAAAGGCAGAGCGGTCGATGGATCAAAACCGCGTGCGGTGGCGGGATTGAAGGACCGTTCCGTGCCGGAAACAATGAAAGCGGCTACGAGGCTATCTCCTTCGGCTAAGTTAGGAGGAGTCATCTTGGAGCCTGTAACTGGAACAGCGATCACTTTCAGCCGGCCTGCGGCCAGGTCGAGAGTCGTTGTAGGACCGCCATAAGGCCAGCCGCTGCCGAGCGTAATATCGACGCGCAGTCCGAGGGAACGAGCCGTCTTATTCGCGAAGCTGACATCATCGAGGAACTCGGGTGATAAGTAGCGCAGGTTCTTGATGCCTTTGGCTGGGTTGTCGAGCGACATTGGATAAACCGGCTGAATCTCGACTCCGCCGATTCCGGCGCTGCGCATGGTCTCCAGTTCTTTCTCAAGTTCAGGCTTGACCACGGCGGGGCCAAACCACCACCAGCGCATTATAGGACGGGCATCCGGCGTCGGATTCAGAAAGCCCTGGCGCAGAGCGCTCTCAGAGGTCTGGGCCTTCAACACGGCTGCAAGGCAGAAAATCGACAGGAACCCGATCGCCAAGCGCAGTGCGAAGGAACGAGGCATGGATTGTGAGTTGCTCGGCTCAGGCAACATGGCAGCGCTCCTTCAAAGCAGAAAAAGCAATCGAAGGCAATCATAACGCGTGAATCCGGTGAACCAGGCTTAGCCCGATGACCGTTGTCCAAGCGAACATTTCAGCAGGGTCGTGCGGCAAATTACGGCGCAAGTCACGAGGGAATCAAGCCCTTCAGAAAGAAAACAGCGGAGACGCGGCGCCGCGCCTCATTCGAGCGGTCTGGAGGCCAGCCTCAGGTCCGGTCCCTGCTGCAAATCTTTATCCACCCCAACTGCTTTGGTTTCGAGGAGAACTCTCTCGCGCCTCTTTCAATGACTTAACGGCTTATGGATAGATTGCGAGTGGGACGAGAGCTGAGACAGACCGCCGCGAACAGCTAAAATCTTGAAAGACATGACGGATGACATTCAAAGGCGGCAACGGTCCCACAAGCGGATTTGGATCATCTTGTCGGCGGTTTTTGTTGTTCTGGTGGTGCTGCTAGTGCCGCCGCTGATCAGCATCGGCCGCTACAAGACGCAGATCACCCATCTGATCTCCGTGTCGCTGAGCCGGCCGGTGCATCTCTCCTCGGTGGAATGGCGCCTGCTGCCCTGGCCGGGCTTTGTGCTCGACGATTTGACCGTCTATGAAGACCCGGGCTATGGGGCCGAACCCGTGCTCCACGCCAACACCGTGACTGCCTCCATCCGGCTGCTTCCGCTCTGGCGGGGGCGGTTGGAGATCGGGACCATCAGCGTCGACGAAGCCAGCCTGAACGTGGTGCGCGCTCCAGGCGGGCGGTGGAACCTGGATCCGCTCTTTCGCACGGCGGCGGCCAATGCCGGACAGGCAGCGGACAAGCCTGGCGCCGAGCACGCCGTGAGTCTTCCCTACATGGAGGCGACCGACTCCCGCATTAACTTCAAGAATGGCGCCGAAAAGTTGCCGTTCTCCCTGGTAAACACCGATTTTTCGTTTTGGCAGGAGTCGCCCGGAGATTGGCGCATCCGGCTGCGGGGCCAGCCTGTGCGCACGGATCTGAGCCTGGACGATGCCGACACTGGCGAAGTGCGTCTCGAAGGCCAAATCCACGACGCCCCGGCGTTGCGCCAGATGCCGGTGCATCTCGACATGGACTGGCGCGAGGCGCAACTGGGCCAGCTTACGCGGCTGCTCTTTGGCACGGATGCCGGTTGGCGCGGCGGTCTTACCGGCGAGTTGCACGTGGACGGCACACCCAATGATGCGCACATCACGGCGCGGCTGCGCGCCACCGGAGTGCATCGCGCCGAATTTGCTCCGGCCGCGCCACTGGATTTCGACGCACGCTGCAGTCTGGCTTACCACTATTCGCAGGATGCCATTGAGAACCTGGCGTGCTACTCGCCGTTGGGTGAGGGCCGCATTCTTTTGGCCGGCGATTTGCCCGCGGAGGATGGAACTCGACGCCTTTCAGTGCAGTTGGATCAAATTTCTGCTGCCGCCGGTCTTGCTTTGCTGCGCACTGTTCGCAGCGGAATCGATCCTGATCTTGCAATGAGCGGTGCGGTGAGCGGCAAGATTACCTACGCAACCGCAGCTC
>JAJZNH010000490.1 GCA_021811745.1 Acidobacteriota bacterium | reverse complement strand
GACCGTGGTCATCATGGAGCTCATCAACAACGTGGCCAAAAGCCACGGCGGCTATTCCGTGTTTGCCGGCGTGGGCGAGCGCACCCGCGAGGGCAATGACCTGTGGCTGGAGATGACCGAGTCCGGCGTCATCAAGCCGGGTGACTGGGCCAACTCCAAAACCGCGCTGGTCTATGGCCAGATGACTGAGCCGCCCGGAGCGCGGCTGCGCGTGGCGCTGACCGGCCTCACCGTGGCCGAGTACTTCCGCGACGTGGAAGGCTCCGACACGCTGCTCTTCATCGACAACATCTTCCGGTTTACGCAGGCCGGTTCCGAGGTATCCACGCTGCTGGGCCGCATGCCGTCGGCCGTGGGCTACCAGCCGAACCTGGCGACCGAAATGGGCGAACTGCAAGAGCGCATCACATCCACCAGCAAGGGCTCGGTGACGAGCGTGCAGGCCGTTTATGTGCCTGCCGACGACCTGACCGATCCCGCGCCGGCCACGACCTTTGCCCATCTGGATGCAACAACAGTATTGAGCCGGCCGCTCTCGGAACTGGGCATCTATCCGGCGGTCGATCCGCTGGCCTCAACGTCGCGCATCCTTGCGGCGCGCGTGGTTGGGCAGGAGCACTACGACGTGGCGCAGGGCGTGAAGCGCATCTTGCAGCGGTACAAGGATCTGCAGGACATTATTGCGATTCTGGGTATTGACGAGCTTTCAGAGGATGACAAGCTCACTGTGGCCCGCGCCCGCAAGGTGCAGAAGTTCCTCTCGCAGCCCTTCCACGTGGCCGAGCAGTTCACGGGCATTCCCGGAGCGTATGTGAAGATCTCCGACACGGTGCGCGGCTTCAAGGAGATCATCGAGGGCAAGCATGACGATATTCCCGAGCAGGCCTTTTATATGAAGGGCGGCATCGAGGAAGTGCTGGAGACCGCGGAGAAGCTGAAGGCGACGGTGTAAAGACAGTTGTCAGTGATCAGTTGACGGCGGTTAGCTTTCTTTGCCGCTCCCAACCGGTTCAACTGAGAACTGAAAGCTGAGAACTGAGATCTGAATTATGGCTGAACTGACATCCAATCAACTCCGCGTCCGGCTGGTTACGCCGGAGCGAGTGCTCTTCGACCAGGCGGCGGAGACCGTTGAGCTGCCATCGAAGTCGGGCTATCTCGAGGTGCTCTACGGCCATGCTCCGCTGGTCGCCGAACTGGGCGCGGGCGACGTAAACATTCGCGGCGCGGCAATCGCCGAGGCGGGCGGCGAGAGCGAAATCCGCTATAACGTGAGCTGGGGATTTGTCGAGGTGCTTCCGGATCGCGTGACCATCCTGGCCTCCGACGCCATGAAGCCGGAGGAAATCGACGTACGGCGCGCCGAACAGCAACTGGACCACGGACTCACGCTCTGGAAACAGGCCGGCGAAAGCGTGGAGGCCTACGACGAGGCCCTGCGAATTATCTCCGAAGCGGAAGCCAAGATTGCCTCGGCAGCGGAAAAGGGGTAGAACGGCCTCGTCCCGTTCCGATATTGAATCTCTCAAAGCCCTGCTTACCGGAGCAGGGCTTTTTCTACGCCCGCCGCCTTCAGTGCCGTGGTGGAGCGTGCGCCGTGCTATGCAATCTGCATATGCAAAGCCTACAATTCTGTATGTCATGGCGAAAGTGAAAGAAAAGACCTTTGAAGTTGCCTGCCCGGATTGCGGAGCGATGCTGAAGATTGATGCCGTCACCGGGCTGGTGGTGAGCCATATTCCGGCTCCGCGCAAGCGGATGTTTGAGGATCTGGAGACGGCCGCCAAGGCCATGCGCGAGCAGGAAGAGCGCAAGGAGTCGATCTTCCGGCAGAGCGTGGATGCCGAGAAGAACAAGGCCGATCTGCTCGAAAAGAAGTTTGCCGAAGCGATGCGCAAGGCCAAGAATGCACCAGAGGGCAAGCCGTTGCGCGACTTCGACTTGGATTGAAGGTCGGACGGCGCTGGCTGATCCGGTGTAGCTCTGCTGGGCGGAATGGCGAGCTGGCAATCTGACTGGAGCTTTGCACTGGAGCACTTGTCGCCCATGGGCCGGGAGCGCCGGTGGGAGGCTATTACGATCGAGCGTCCGGGGCCCAAAGAATATTTCCATTTCGAGCGGATTCCGGCGATACTCTAGACACCGTGGCCTCAGCCTGTGAGGCGATGGCTTAACGCTGCAGGGAGAAGAAGATGGTGGTTGTGCCACTTTCCAAGCCGGAAGATGATGCCGAGATGACGACTCGTGGCGCGGAGCCGGACGAGTCTACGAACTGGATTGGGGTTACAGCGGTTGGAGCACTGGCGGCAAGCACGATTCTGCTGCTGACAGGGCAGCGCCGCGCCGGGCTTGTGGCGGCGACCTCAGGCGCCGCTCTGGCGCTGCTTGACCAGCAGGACGCCGTCCGCGCATGCTGGCGCGCGCTCCCCGGCTATCTCGATGAGGTCAATAAGCTGCTTGGGTTAGTGCAGGAGGGCGTGCGCGATTTCTCGGAGAAGCGCGAGAGAATCCAGCGTATCCTGGCCAAGCAGGAAGGCTACTAGCCGATACCGAGTTGCCGGCGGCCCGCCTCGCTGATGCGGTGCGGGGTCCATTTTGGTTCCCAGACCAGGTCTACTTCGACCTTGCTGATCGACTCGATCCCTGCGAGGCGGTTGCGCACCTGCTCGACGATCAGCCCGCTTGCGGGGCACTGCGGGGTGGTGAGGGTCATTGTCACCTTGACCCACTGGCGCGGCCAGGCGGGTGTTGAATCCGGGTCGGGACCGGTTGCGATCGCGTAGATCAAACCCAGATCCACGAGGTTCAACTTTACTTCGGGGTCGTAGCAATCGCGCAACGCGTTGAGGATATCCGGTTCGGAAAGCATGAGGCTTAGTACCGCGTCCGTATGATTTTGTGGCCTCCCGGGTCTCATCCGCCGCGGCGGCCGAGACCCGGGCACCCAGGGTTAAAGGATTGATTGAAAAATCAGGTGGACACAGCCCTAATTTGTCCGTTCCACCAGGTAACGCGCCACGGATTTAAGCCCGTCGGCGCGGTTGCCATACGGCTCCAGGACGGCGAAGGCTTCCTCGATAAGATGCGCGGCATCGCGCCGGCTCTGCTCGATGCCGAATACCGCAGGCCAGGTCGCCTTTTCGGTGGCCATATCCTTGCCCGCCGTCTTGCCAAGGTGCGCAGAATCCACGGTCATGTCGAGCACGTCGTCAACGATTTGAAAGGCCAGCCCTGCCTTGCGGCCGAAGTGGTCGAGGCGGGCCACATCCGCCGCGTCGGCGCCGGCAAAAACGCCGCCCGCCACGACACTCACCCGGATGAGCGCGCCGGTCTTGGCGCGGTGAATTGCCTCGACAAGCTCGGGGGTGGGCTTCATGTGTTCGCTTTCGAGATCCAGCACCTGGCCGCCTATCATCCCCTCGACGGTGCCGACGGCGTTGGCAACGAGGCCGATGATCTGGACGGCCGCGGCGGGCGGGCAATCGAGATCGGCCAGCACCTCAAAGGCGCGTGTCTGCAAGGCATCGCCGGCCAGAATAGCGATGGCCTCGCCGTAAACAACGTGACAGGTAGGCTTGCCACGGCGCAGGTCGTCGTTGTCCAGGGCCGGAAGGTCATCGTGAATAAGCGAGTAGGTGTGGAGCATCTCGATGGCCGCGCCCAGCCGCTCGATACCCGGCGGCAGCTTGCCGGCAATGGTAACGGCGGCCTGCATGGCCAGCAGTGGCCGCAGGCGTTTGCCTCCGGCAAATGTGGAGTGGCGCATGGCGCTATGAATCGAGGCGGGCACGGTCTCAGCACCCGGTAAAAGCGCTTCCAGCGCCCGGTCGGTCAGCTCCGCGCCTTCCTGAATCAACGACTTCACATTGGCTTCCATCAAACTCATCATAACTGAGCGCGGGAAAGCTTTTTTTCCAGGAGGACCAGGGCTGCGAGGAGGAGTACGGAAAGAGCGCTCACCCACCGTCCGGCAAGGACGTCGGTGGTAGTGGTCCAATCCACCGCCAGAACGACAGTCCCCTGCGGCACGGGCACGGCGATGAGGCCATCGCTCCGCTCAGGCAGACTGCGCACCAACTGGCCGTTCACCTGAATGCGCCAGGCTGGATATTCCCTGAGACGCAGAACCAGAAAGCCTGCATGACGGGTCATCGCATGGAAGAGCCAGTGCTCAACCCGCGGCTTTCCGGGGTTCGCCTTGGCGCTGAATGTGGCGTCGCAACTGCCCTGGGCAGGATGCCAGAACAGCGTGTCGCTGTCCTCCGTTGGCGCGCCCAGCGGGGTTGCTGGATCGGTCACAAGGCAGGCGTCGGGGAGCCCCAGGGCAACAAGAGAGTTGTCCGCTCCCACGGGCGTATACTCATCGCTCCCATCAAAGCCCACTCCGGTACGGTAACTGCTGAGTAAGCTCGGAACTGAGTCCTCTGGCTCGCATGGAGTGTAAAGGTATCTCTTCGCCACCCAGATTTCCGCCAGGAAAAGCGCGACGCAGATCAACACGACAACCCTGCGCCGGCGCGGGTGGTTCGTCCAGACAGCGGAGGCAAAAAAGATGCCCATCGGCGCCTCCACAGCCACCAGCCATCGCCACGGAAACTGCAGGAATTGGAGCTTGGGCAGGTTCCACACGAACTTAGAGACAGGAAGCTGCAGGAAAAGAACCACGACTGGAATCGCCGCCAAGGGGAGCCACCAGCACGTTTTGCCGGGCAGGCTGCCACGCCGCCAGCTTAGCCAAAGGCCGGCAAGCGTTATCGTGATCATGACAACGGCGATCAGCGACGCCTGATGCAGCACGGAGTCGTGAAACGCGAGCGTGGGATCGGCGTGGC
>JAJZNH010000204.1 GCA_021811745.1 Acidobacteriota bacterium | reverse complement strand
GTTGGTGCCGCTCTTGGTGGAGCTGATGACCACCGCGCCACCCGCACGCCCGTATTCGGCCGGCGCGATGTTGGTGTCGACCTTGAACTCCTGGGTGGCGTCAATGTTTGGATAGATCAGGATGGTTCCTACCAGGCCGTCGTTGTTATCCACGCCGTCGAGGATGTAGTTGTCGGCCTGGGGACGAAGGCCGTTGACGGAGATGGCTGCCGCGCCGCTCTCGTTGTTGCGGTTGGTTTCAGTCATGTTGGAGCTGCCGCCGCCCGAGGCCACGTCGCCGTAGGCGCCGCGGGTCACGCCCGGCGTCAGCAGCGCCAGGTTCGAGAAATTGCGCCCATTCAGCGGGAGTTGGGTGACCTGCCGGCCCTCAATGGTCGCTCCGATGGTGGCATTCGAGGCGTCGATCAGCGGCGCCGCTCCGGTGACCTCCACCGTGATCGCGGCGCCGGCCGGCTTGAGAGTGAAGCCAACACTCTGGGTCCTGGTGACCGTGACCGTCACGTTCGCCATCGCTCTCTCAAAGCCGGGGGCCACCGCCTGCACCGCGTAATGCCCGCGGGGCACGGCAAGAATATTGAACTCGCCGGATTCGTTCGAGACGGCGCTCAATTTCATTCCGTTATCGATATTGGTGGCGTTGACCGCAGCCCCGGGAATGGCCGCGCCGGTCGAGTCCACGACCGTGCCGGCGATGCTGCCCGTATCCGATTGCGCGATCAGGCTGGGCGTGCCGAGCGCGATCAGGCACAGCGCGATCACCGCAAACAGGAAGCCCAGGCTCCGTTGGCCCGGGATAATGCTGGTTAGATTCGACATCACAATGTCCTCCGAAAAACGTTGACAGGCGTTGACGAAATTCCCTGAAAGAGGGGCAGCGGATCAACGCGGTTCCTCACTGCCAGGGACGAAGAGAATCCTCGGGCTCTACCCCCGTCAATCCACGGCCTGACAATTGCGAGTCAATTGCGTGTCAACAAGTAAGTCGTTCATGCACTGGGCCTTGCGGAGTTGCGTCTCCTGCTCTTGGGGCCTCGAATCAGATGGAGTCTTGCCCTTTTTTCCGATTTTCCCGTACCCTGCACTCAGAGTTCCCCGGCAATGACGACCAAAACGAACAGCGAGGCTCTGAAGCGGGCCCAGTTCGGGGTCTTCGAGGCCGACCTGGAAGCGGAGGAGTTGCGCCGCTCCGGGGTGCGCGTGCGGCTGCAGAGCCAGCCGTTCAAGCTGCTCTCGGTCCTGCTGGAGCATCCCGGCGAGGTGGTTTCGCGCGAAACCCTGCAGCAGGAGTTGTGGGGGGCGGACACGACGGTCGATTTCGACCACGGCCTCGGCATTGCGGTCAATAAACTCCGTGAAGCGCTGGGCGACTCGGCCGAGAATCCCCGATTTGTTGAGACACTGGCTCGACGCGGCTTCCGCTTCATCGCGCCGGTTCTGCAGCTCGACCCGCCGCCGGCAACCCCGGAGCCGCCGGCCGTGGTCGTCCCGGCGCCCCGGCGGTCGCGGTTGGCCTGGTGGGTGGCTGCGGCGCTGGCGCTGGCGTCCATGGGGCTGGGAGCGGTCCTGCTGCTGCGGCCTCCGCTGCGCGAGCCTTATCACGTGGCCCAGGTCACGTTCTCAGGCCATGTGCTGACCAACGATCTGGACGTGGAGAGCTTTTCCAGTTCGGCCAGCGACGGCACCCGCATCTACTTCTCGCAGATTGACAACGGCGAGCCGGCCCTGGCCGTGGCCCTGGCCGCCAACGGCGAGATCAGCTACTTCCATCTGCCCTCGGAGATCAGGGCGCCGCTCATCGGTTCGCTCTCCCCCGACGGCTCCCAGCTCGTGCTGCGCAGCCATCTGCAAACCGAGCCCGAACAGCCTCTGTGGATTGTGCCCACGCTGGGCGGCGACGCGCGCCGCGTACCCAACGTGCTCGCGCACGACGCCACCTGGATGCCGGACGGCAAGCGCCTGCTGGTGGCCAGCGCCAACCAGCTCATCGTGACCGGCGTGGACGGCAGCGATCCGCGTCCTCTTCTCACCACCTCCGGCCTGGCTTTCTGGCTGCGCTGGTCGCCGGACGGCAAACGGCTGCGCTTCACCCTGCGCGATCCCAAGAGCCAGACTTCGGAGTTGTGGGAGGTGGCGGCCGACGGTTCACAACTGCACCCGGTGCTGCCGGGTTGGAGCCGGCCCGCCTCGGAGTGCTGCGGTAGCTGGACCCCGGATGGACACAATTATGTCTTCCAGTCGTCCCACAGCGGGCAGAGCGAGATTTGGCTGCAGAAGGAAGTATCGTGGCCCTTCGGCGGCGGGCGTCCGCGCCTGGTCACCAATGGCCCGCTGGAGTACCAGGCGCCGAGCACGGTCCCTGGCAGCGACCGCGTCGACTTTATTGGCGCCAGTGCGCAGTACGAGCTGCTGCGCGCCCTGCCGAACTCGACCGAATTCACCCCGCTTGCTCAGAACCTGAGTTCGGCGGCGCTGGCCGAATACTCACCCGACGGCAAGTGGGTGGTGTGGCTTAATGCGGCCGACAGCTCGTTGTGGCGCGGCCGCGTCGACGGCAGCGAACGCATCGAGCTCACGACGCCGCCGCTGCGCATCTTCACGATGAAGTGGTCGCCCGATAACCGCCGCCTGGCTGTGATGGGCGAAAAGCCGGGCCAGCCTTGGAAGATCTATTTGATCGATGCCGACGGCGGCAAGCTGACGCCCATCCTCAACGAGGACCGCAATGAGGCCGACCCGGTGTGGTCGCCCGACGGCAAGTCGATCCTGTTCGGACGTCTGCCCGACCGCATGGACGGGGGCGGGTCCAAGGCCATCTACATGCTCGACCTCGAGACCCGCAAGACCACGGAGATTCCCGGCTCCAAGGGCCTGTTCAGTCCCCGGCTCTCGCCCGACGGCCGCTACATCGCCGCCATGCCGCTCGACCAGAAGGCGCTGATGCTGTTCGATCGCGCAACCGGGCGCTGGACCGCGCTGACGAAGCAGGGCGCCGGCGACCCGACCTGGTCTCACGATGGCCGCACCCTGTATTTTCAGGATTTTCTGGCCTCCGGCAAGCCTATTTATCGCATCGCCGTGCCCGGCGGCAAGCCGCAGCCGGTGGCCAGCATACAGAATCTACGCTCCATCGCCCCAACCGATTACCGGCTGATCGGCCTGGCTCCGGGCGACCTGCCCATCGTCACCGCCCGCGTTCCCGCAGTCAATATCTACTCCGTGAACCTGAAAGAACGCTAGCCTGCCGGCGCATGGGCGCCCTCAGCGCATTGCCGCCTCAGCGGGGATGGCGTACTGCCCGGGGCGGTCCTCACCGCGAATCACGTTGGTGTCGTTGACGCTGCGGAAGTCAGGGCCGCCTTTGGGCGGAAGGAACGCGCTCCCGGTGCGCGGTTGTTCTCGAGGCACGCAAACTTGACTCCTGCCGGGTTGGATGCGCGAGAGCACGCCGGGGCGCGGGCGCTTGGGGTGAAGCTGCCGGCGCCCGGCCGAAGCCGTCAGTGAATCGTTGGCTGCAGAATCCGGTCCTGGGTTTCCGGCGAGTTTCTGTTGCGCGAGGGCGAATGGCCGCTTTTCGCTCCCTCGCCGGATGGTGGTGACACGATGCCGCTGCTGGGCAGAAAAACGCGGAAGCAAGTGACGCAGCCCGTCCCGCCGTGGCAACTGCGGAAGGTGATGCGCCCTTCGTACTTTTGCACAATGCCCTTGCTGATCCACAGGCCCAGGCCGGTGCCCTTGGTCGATTTGGTGCTGAAAAACGGCTGGAACAGGTTGCGCGCGTCTTCCGGCCGGATGCCCTTGCCGGTATCCACAATGGAGATCATGATGCCGCGGCGCTTGAGCGTAAAGTCCGTACCCTCGCGCACATTCACGCCCAGAATCCCGCCGTCCGGCATGGCCTGAATGGCGTTGCCGATCAGGTTCAGGAAAATCTGCCGCAACTCCACCGGGAAGCCGCGCACCAGCAATGCGGTAAGGTAGCGCTTGCGCACCGCGATGCGATTGGTTTTGAGGGCGCGCTCCTGCAGGCCGAGCACGTCTTCGAGCAGCTCGGGGATGAGAATGGAAATCGGCTGCTTGGATTCGCGATAGAAGCTGAGCGTCTGCCTCGTAATGTGGCTCACGCGCTGCAACTCCTGCTCGGCCATCTCGGCACAGCGCTGAGCCTCGGCATCGAGGGATGGGTGGTTGCGCAGCAGGTAGAAGATGTTGGTGATGGCGGCCAGCGGATTGTTGATCTCGTGGGCGATGATGCCGGCCACGCGGCCCATGGCGGCCAGCTTCTCGGTTTCGCGCAGGGCTTCCTCGGCGCGGAGCTGCGAGGTCATGTCGCGGCCCACTTCGAGGATCGCGTCCTTCTCTTCGTTCACGGTTTTATGGAACGAAACGGTGATCTCTTCGCCCTCCTTGGTGCGCTGGATCAGGTTGCCCTGCCAGGAGCCCGCGTCGCGCAGCGCCGTCTCGATCTCTTCGACCGGAACCGTGAAGCGGGTGTGGAGCAACTCGTGCTGATTGCGGCCCAGGGCCTCTTCGCGCGTCCAGCCGTACATCTTCTCCGCGCCCACGTTCCAGAACTGGATTTTGCCTTCGAAGTTGCGCACCAGGATGGCTTCGGTGGCCAGGTCCAGCAGCTCGGCGCGCATGCGGTAAAGGGTCTCGCGCCGGCGCAACTCCTCGGTGCGCTCGGCCACGATCTCTTCCAGGTGCCGGTTCATGCGCTCCAGCATGCGGGTCTTGCGGTGCAGGTCGACAAACACGCTGACTCTGGCGCGCAGCACTTCGGGGATGACGGGCACGCTGATGTAGTCGACCGCGCCGCTGCGATAGCCCTGGATGCGA
>JAJZNH010000586.1 GCA_021811745.1 Acidobacteriota bacterium | reverse complement strand
TCGACCATCACAACGAAAATCCCAAGCCCTTCATCTGGACTGCCAAGGCCAGCGACATCCTGGAAAAGGTCACCCGCGCCCGCGCCGCTCTGCATAAAAGATGAAATTAACGGCGGACTACACTAGACTCAATGCACCGAGCGGCGTCATGCAGAATCCGGAAGACGAAGCGAACCACTTTTCGCGCCAGTTCATGCTTGAAAAGTGCCGCGCCATGGTGCGAGCATTCCGTAGTCATCCGTCGCTCATTCAGTACACGCTTCAAAACGAGATTGATGCGGACCTCGGCAATCCGGAGACCTTAGTGCCGCTGAAGATCATGCACGAAGAAGATCCTTCGCGCTCGGTGGTTTTGGACGACGGGTTCACCGCGCTACCGCGCTATGCTCCGCAGGCGTGGTATGCCCCCTATCACGACACCATGTACCGCAGCGACAAGGAGTCATGGGCCTATTGGTGGAACGACCATCAGGGCGCCGGCGATCAGTGGTACGACGAGTTCTACAAAGACGCCAGCCAGTTCACTTATCGGCAGCCGTTGAAGACCTCGTTGGTGGAGTTTGGCGAGATGGAAGGCTGTGCCGTGGCCGACCATCACGCCCAGATGGTTCATCAGATTGAGAGCCGCACGTTCGGCGGCGACGGCACGAGCTACGATCTCGCGGATCACGAAGAGATTCTGGCTGCCTACGATCACTTTCTCGATCGCTGGGGATTCCGAGGGGCATTTCCCACAGCATCCGATCTATTTCGGTCCATGGGCGTAAAGTGCTACCAGAGCTGGCAGCAATATCTTGAGAATGTCCGCATCTGCGACGCAATCGACTTCGCCGTCATCAGCGGATGGGAATCGACCGCCATCGAAAACCACTCCGGCATCGTGGACAACCTGCGCAACTTTAAGGGCGATCCGGATCTCATCGCCTCCAGCCTCAAACCTGTTCGCCCTGTCGCCAAGCAGCACAAGCTCTGCTACGCCGTGGGCGAACGCGCAGTCTTCGATCTCTACTTGTTGAACGAGACGGGCAAGTCTGTCGGCGGCAAGCTCCGCCTGTCCATGATTGATCCAGACAATCAGGTTACGGAGCTTGGCTCATGGGCTGTCCCGGCGCCCGTCAAAGACCAGTTCAGCTATACCCTTGAAACGGCGTTCACAGCGCCGCCTTTTGCGCGCGAGGGCATCTATCGCTTCTGTTTTAATGCGGAAAATGCGCCCCCCTCGGACTTCACTCGCGAGATTTGGGTGGCAAACACCCGGCCCAACATTGCGCGCCCCATCCAAGTGGGTGTAATCGGCATTCTGGCTTCGTTGCGTGAACAACTGGGCGTTTTGCCTGGAATCACCGTCTCCAATTTCGCCGCCGGTGCCAAGTATGACCTGATCGTGTCCAGCGGCGTCGTAAAAGGATCGAAACTCGACCGCATGGGCAGTGGACAGACTGGTCTCGAACTGCCATTTGAGAGGAACAATGCGACCGAAGCGGAGCCGCCAGGCCAAATTCCCGATGAGGTTCTTGCCGCCGTGCGCGCCGGCACGCCGATGCTGGCCGCTGTGCCGTACGATTCTCTGGCGGACGGCGTGGCCAACCAGCTTGCCGGCGCCGGCGCTTTTACCTATCACGGACAGGTGGGCGACTTGCGTGCTCCTTGGATGGGCAATTGGCTCTTCGTCCGTGAGCACCCAACATTTGCTGGCCTTCCTGTGAACTGCGTGCTTGGCGTGCATTATCAGGCCGACGGCATGCAGTCGAACGGTTTGCTGATCGAACACGCCGCCGGCGCTCCCGATCCTGAAGTGATCATGGGTTACAGCCGCGGTCACGCCCGCAGGATCGGCGCAGCCAGTTTCCTCTGCTGGGTTGGCAATTCACCCGTGCTTGTTCAACGTGCTCCGGCGTTCAGTGCCCCGCTGCAACTGCGCTGGCTCGGAAATGCCATTACGCACCTCACGAGCCAGCGTTTCTGAGGATTAACGTTCGTGAGCATCCTGTGGCATAAGCCGGTTTTGAAGCGCCACGGAGAGGCACCTTCCGGGTCTTGTGCCAATGAAGCCAACAGAATCGGTGGGGCTTTGGTCCGGACGGACGTTCTTCAACACTCTCGGATCTTCACCACCGGCTTTTTAGGATCGGGACGAAAACAACCACCGGCCTTCCTCTTCGGCACGCTCTGAGATGATCTTCGGCTTCCTCACTCCCCGCGTTGCGTCGTGTCCGGCCGCTCCGCAAAGACAGCAGTGTATGGAGTGAAGGTGCGCGACGCCGGATTCGCTATTCTCGCACACCAGCCGCGGATCTCCGGCGCCATAGGTCGACCATCCACTGCACGGCGTCCCAGGCCAGCTGCAAGCCAACGATTACGCAGACTAGCAGAAATACCATGTGAAATGCGCTGTTGATGGAGTCGAGCGTTCGGCCATAATGTGGCAGGTCCGCTGCCGGGTTCTTGAGCAATAGGTAGAGGTGTCCGGGCGCATCGGCCAGCAGGTTGAGCGGGATCAGACTGAATGCCTTTATGGCGATGTTCTGCGGCCGGTCCGGTCGCTGCCACGCGCCTCGCATCAGATCGATGAAGCGCCACGTAAGCTGGATCGCGTTGAGCGCCACGATGTACCAATAGACGGTCATCCAGATGGGCCCGAGGCAGAACGGAGATTCTTGCATGTACTTGAGTCCGGGGCCAAAGAGCAAGATTGGATGCATTGGAACCAGCAGCAGCCAGACAAGGAAGAGAATTCCGAAGATGACCTCAGCAACGGCGTGAGAGTAGCGGCGCTGGCCATGCGCAGGAACGGCCTTCTCCAATGGAGGCAAGTCACGAGGCGACCAATTTGCATGGAATCCGGCGAGTGAGCGACATTTGCCGGGGTACCGGGCGGCGATGAACTCGATCGCCGCAAACACCAAGGTGATCCAGGCGGCGACCTCGATGAGGACGAAGGGGAGACGCAAAGCCGCCTCAGCAACGGCCTCCACGCCAGGTGAGCTGAGGACGATGGTTAAGGTGCTGACGACGACATAAATGATGACGGTCCACATGCACACCAGCCGAAGCACGTTAAGGTAAACCGGAAAGATGGCCGGCCCAATCAGGTATTGCTGCGGCTGGTATTGAGAAGCCATCTGCACCGGAGAACCGAGTCTTTGCAGCCACGCTTCAGCCTCGGCGGGGCTGAGGGTGCGGCCCAGTTCAGCCCGCTTCTCCTCGAGTTGCGATTCCAGGTTGGCGCGCAGCTCGGCGATGATGTCCTGCTGGCGGCGCCACGGCAGGTGCTTGGCCACGGCCTGCAAATAACGGTCAAGGAGTTCCATGATTCCTCCTCCTACAAAATGCTGGTGATGGATGCGTTGATTGCTTGCCACTCCTTCAGCAGCTGGCCGAGCATCTGTTCGCCCTCGCTTGAGAGGCGGTAGAAGCGCTTGTTGCGCCGGTCCTCCTCACGCCACTGGCTGACCAGCAGACCTTGGCTTTCGAGGCGTCGCAGGAGCGGATAAAGCGTGCTTTCGTCGATGGCCAAGCCCCGGCTTGCAAGCTCTTTGCGGAGCGTGTAACCGTAATGCTCCCCGCGAAGCTGCGCCAACACGGCCAGGGTGAGACACCCGCGCCGCAGTTCTAGCCGGAGGTTCTCAAAGGTGCTTTCAGGAAGCGTCATACCATGCCTCGCACACTATGTAATACATACTGTATATAACACAGTGTGTGGCGTCAAGTGTAATTTGAAAATTCGAGGCTCGCGAGGTAGAGCGCCCCTCCATTACTCCCGTCTCAGCTCTGTTCTGTGGTCTTGACCGGCATCAGTCGCGATGAGCACTTTTAGAGCGGCATCCACCCGGGCGGTTTGGTCGCATCCGTTGCTGAATAATGAAGAGATGGGCTCAGACGAGCAGAGGCAGGTATTTTTCGGTATCGATTTCGGAACCACCAACAGCGCAGTGGCAATGCTGCGGCCCGGCGGCGAAATCCAGCTCGTTCGCTTTTCCTTTCGTGGTCAAGAGATACCTTCTTGCCGTTCTGTGCTCTATTTCGAACAGTCGAAAACCGCGAGCGGCCAGCGCCGCGTGCATGGCTATTCTGGCCCTGAAGGCATTGAGCGCTACCTCGATGCCGAAGAGAAGGGGCGTTTAATCCAGTCGCTCAAATCCCACTTGTCCAGTCGCAGCCTGACCGGAACTGAAGTCTTTGGCCGCCGTCACCGGCTGGAAGAGCTCGTCACCCGTATCGTCGGCGACCTTCGCAATAGGGCAGAAGAGCAATTCTCGCGGCCTGTCAGGCGAGCCACCGTGGGACGGCCAGTGCGCTTTGTTGGCGCCGAATCAGAAGAGGAAGACGATTTTGCCGTTGCGCGCTTGCGAGAGGCCTTCATGGCCGCCGGATTCGAAGATGTGGTGTTCGAGTTGGAGCCGGTAGCCGCGGCCTCTGCCTACGAGGCCACAGTTGCCCGCGAGGAACTGATCCTGATTGGTGATTTTGGCGGCGGCACCAGCGACTTTTCACTGCTGCGCGTGGGTCCGGAGGTCCGCCGCCGCGGCCGGCGGCCAGAGGACCTCCTCGGGAATAGCGGTGTGGGGGTGGCCGGTGACGCTTTTGATGCACGGATTGTCCGCAAACTGGTGTCGCCGGCCCTGGGGTCGAACTCCGAGGCGCGTTCGCTCGGCAAGATCCTCCCTGCGGTGCCGGCATGGGTCTACGCACACCTGGAACGTTGGCACTATCTTTCCTTTCTGCGCACCAATAATGTCCGCGAGATTCTGAAGAGCGCTTGCGCCCGTGCGCTTGAGCCAGAGAAGATTGAGGCATTGATTGCGGTCATTCAGGGCGACCTCGGGTACCAGCTGCA
>JAJZNH010000314.1 GCA_021811745.1 Acidobacteriota bacterium | reverse complement strand
CGCTTCCAGGGCCGTGAACTGGCTCCAGTAGGCTTCGAGACCGATCCCGCACAGCCCCACTCGCAGGGTTGGTAAGGCATTCATCGCCGCATCTGTAGCTGTGCTCACCAGCTCACCACCGTTACGGCAAAGGGCTCCATCGTAATCATGCCGCCTGCGGGTTTCACACTGCGCGCCGGGCCGTCTCCGGTCTCCGCGTCGACTGCGAGCGCGCTTGCCTGTGCCGCATCGGGGAGCGCGACTTCGATGCTCCGGTCGCGCATATTGGCGAGGAGCAGTTTGTGGCCCGCGGGCGTGATGAATGCCTGCGCCGCCACGTCGCCCGAGCCGATCGACGTCTGCACAAGCTTGTCACCCGGATGGAAGGAATCTTTGATGAGCTTCAGCGCCCAGTAGCGCGCGTTGGGCTTGTTTTGTGTCCAGTCCATCATGCTCACGCTCGGAAACTGTGTGGGATAGCCCACCAGCTGCGACATGCCGACGATGTCAATTTGCATCTGCGACAGCTCGATGTAAAGGTATGCATAGAGCGATCCGGCCAGATTCCAGTACGCGGTGGGTGGAGGCACGTCGTCGCCTGCTTTGTTGTCGGTGGGCAGAATCACGCCCAGCTCGTCCAGATCGGTCTTGGTCTCCGGCGAAAGCCGCTTGCGTATCGCCTCGACATACCGCACCGTGTTGAGAAAGCCATTGGCCTGATCGAAGAACGTGTATTGCCAGTTGTCCAGCTTTTCGTCCCGCGTAGGCGTGGCATAGAAGTGGTAGGAGATGTAGTCGAGCGGAATGCCGGGCATGTGGCTGGCGTGATTCAGAAAATATTCAAAAAAATGCGGATTACTGCTGGGCGCCGCCAGTGCCAGACCCATGAACTTCGTCTCCGGCGAGACCTTGCGAACGGCACTGACCACCGCATCGTAGCGAGCCGTGTACTGCTCCGGCGTCATCGTATGCTCGAAGTCGACCTCGTTAAGAACCTCCCAGATGGGCAGCTTGTAGTGGTAACCGGAGGTGTGGCGCACACCGTTCTCATCAGTGAAACCTCCGTCCACGTACCAGCTCACCAGCCGCGCGTAGTAGTCACCCAACTGCTTGCCGCTGGGATCGCGCAGTTCGGTGCCCTGCGTGTAATGCCAGTCCACCTGATTGGGATCGGCCGGATACGGAACAGGCTTGTCGGTCTTGAAGAGCCACACCGGGATGGTGCTGAAGTTCATCACGGTCGGGTGGCCCTCCGTTGCGGCAAAGAACTCTTTAGTCATTGGATCGATGAGGCTGAAGTCCCACGAGGTTTTTTGCGGCGTGGGCGGCTCCAGTTCCGCCACGGCGAGCCTGGGGTAGGGAAGCCACGGCACATA
Organism: Acidobacteriota bacterium; assembly: GCA_021811745.1. Next base: position 3,495 of record JAJZNH010000314.1, on the reverse strand, counting down.
GCGCACGTAGTCCGCCCCCAGCTCTTTCAGAGCCTTGCAGGCAGCGGCGCCCAGTGGCTGCCCCGGCCGCAACTCCGGATTCACGACCACCTGCAGTGTGGGCGTGGTTCTGGAGACGGCGGTGGTTTTCTCCCAGTGGATGGTGACCCTGGGAGCTTGCTGGGCCTGGAGGGCTGCGGCAAAGCAGATCAAGCCCGCAATCGGCAGGCGGGCGAAGGTGCGCAGATGCCATTTTCGATCAAACCGGAACATCACTCACTCCTACGCATTGCACAAATGCCGTCCGCCATCTTATCACTTTGCGGCGCGTGCGATTGAGGGGAATGAAAATCGCCGGATTGCGCTTTTGTCCGCGGATCTTCAGCCGCGCGGCATCCTCGTCTGCCTAATCGTCGTCATCGTCTTTGGCGGCTTTCTTCGTGTGCGCCTTCAGCATGGCCGGCACGGGCTTGTTGCCCATGGCCTGCTTCCACAGGATCACATTCAGCTTTTCAACCGGAGCGCGGTCGGCGTGGCTGAAGTCCATCTTCATGCTCTCTTTGGCGCCCACGGCATCTCTGGTGTTTGCCTTATAGATCATGCCGTTGTCGCGGTTCGCGTAGTCGGCGGTGAACGGCTGCTGATTGCCGGGACCTGTGAACAGCGATGCGATCAGCGAACTGAAGGCGTCATTGTTGTTCATCGGCGGCAGACCGAGCAGCGCCTCCATGGTGTGGACGACGCTCACGGTCGAGTAGAAGTGGCTATCGACAAAGGGCGCGCCGTTGGGGCCGCGCGGCGAATACTTGCTGATGACAAGCGCCAGGCTCCGGTGCGCATCCACGTGGTCCGCACCGTTTTGCGCGTCATCTTCCAGAATGAAGAAGGCCGTGTCATCCCAGAATGGCGAGTGCGAGATCGCATCCACGGCGCGGCCGATCGCCAGGTCGTTGTCGGCGACCGAGGCCTGCGGCGTAGGCGCACCGGGCCGGGTTCCCGCCGTGTGGTCGTCGGGTAGCCGCAGCAGGATGAAGTCGGGCATGGTGTCCTTGCCGTGAGCCTTATCCGCTATCCAGCCTTTGAGATGGCGCAGGAAGATATTCACGCGAATCTGGTCGGGAACCATCAGGTTGAAATCGGGCGACTCCGGCGCGAAGTGTCCCACCAGTTCGGGCTTGGTTGCGGTGTTGCCGGCCAGGCGCGGAATCGGCCAGGACCACTTGTTGATGCCGCCGCCCCACACCGCGGGAATCGGCTCGCCTGGAGCAATCGCCTTCTGCGCGCACTTGGGGCCGTTGAGCATTGGTCCCAGTTGCGGGTTGGAAGTGCTCTTTGCATCGCAGAAGGTGGATGAGATGAACTCGGCGAAGTGGTAATAAGTTTTCCCGTGCCTGGCCAGATCGCCCCACAGATAGCCGCTCGCCGGTTGATTGACGTCGGGAATCTTCTGCAGCAGGGGATAGCCGTCGGCGACGACGCCCTCGTAGTCGTAGGTGCGCTGATTGCCGCGATACCCCTGCTCCCATGTCTTCTCCAGGTAATCGGTGCCGATGGCCGCCGTGGACCACACGTGCCCGTCGCCCGACACTTCGCCCGAGTCGAAGAAGTTATCGAGCACGCCGAACTGCAGCGCCAGCTTATGCTGGTTTGGCGTAATCCGTTCGCCGTACATGGTCAGGCCGGGGTCGCCATTGCCGACCGGCTTACTGTCCTTCTCCAGGTCACCCAGAATCTGATCGTAAGTCCGGTTCTCCTTGATGATGTAAATCACGTGCTTGATACGGTCATGGCTGCCACCGGCAAAGGCAATCTTCTGCGCCGCCGCCATCATCCGGTTCGATTCGAGCACCACCGAGGTCCATTGGGCGAGGTTCGGCGCGATCTCAGCCTCGTTGATCGTCGCCAGCGAGCCGTAGAGCAGCGTTCCAATGTAGGTGGACTTTGCGGCGCGGCGTGCGCTCTCGCCGGCTGCCGGACGCTGAGGAAAGTTGTTCGGTCCGGTTCCTTTTCCCTTGGCGGTTGCCACATACAGTTTGCCGCCAGCAAAGGCCATCGACATCGGCATCCACTGAGTGGGGATGAAGCCGGTGGGCTCTATCATGCCCGTTTTTATGGCTCGCGCCGTCAAGTGCCGTGTGTTCATCACCGCAACGGCGTCGGTGGCCATGTTTGCCACGTACAGGCGCCTGCCGTTTGCATTCAACGCCAGCGCTACCGGCTCGGCGCCGAAGTAGCTCTGCCCCGGAAGCCGTGTGTCGAAGTATCCCTTTACCGAAAACTGCCCGCCGCCCACATTCAAGGCCGCCACAACATCGCGATTCGAGAGCGCCACGTACAAGGTCTTTCCGTCCGGCGAGAGCGCGAAGTCGCAGGGGTGCGTCCCCGGAGCGACGAAGCTGGTGGGCGCTAACAGTGTGAGCTTGCGCCCCACCGTCAGGCTGGCCAGATCAAGCTCCACCACCTCTGACGCGTTCCACAGCGCGACAAAGGCGCGCATACCATCTTTTGCGACCGCCAGGGCGATTGGATACGTAGAAGGCACACTATCACTCTCTGAAAGATCGAAGCGCTTCTCGATCCTTCCGCTGGCCGCGTCTAGCAGGAGCACGTCGTCCGAAAGATTGTCGGCCACCAGCAGCTTTTCCGCGCCCGCCGCGCCGGCCACTGCGATGGCCGCCGGATACGGTACCCCCTTGTCGCCGTCCTTATCGCCGACCAGCCTGGTCGTTCTTCCCGGAGCCAGTTGCTGCAGCGGCAGATGGATCAGCCGCTCGGGTGCAATGACTCCGTTGTTGAAGCTGTACACCGCGATGGCGTTGCCGGTGTTACCCTCGATCTTTCCTTCCGGGTCGGTCAGCGAAGCCATGCTCACGTAGACGTGCCTGCCGTCGCGGCTGAAGGCCAGCCCGGAGTAGAGCGTCTGCCCGGCCCGCACTCCCGTGCGGCTGTCCGGGAAATCCTTAAGTGCGCCGGTTTCGGTATCCAGCACCGCCAGCGACTGGTCGTAATTGGATTCGTAGGTTCCATAGCCCGCGTTTACGGTGACCACGTAACGGCCATCAGGGGAGACCGCCATCGACATGGGCAGGCTGTTCAGCCGCTGCGGATGACCCGGAACCGGACCAATCAATTCTTTGCTCGATGGAAGGTTGATGGCTTGAGCGGAAAGGAAAGAAGAACCAAACAGCAGGGCCGCGCCTGCGGCCAATGACAGAGCCTTCGGATTCATAATCCAACCTTAAACCGGCGCGTGTTCTTCGCGCATGAAAGCGCAGTTACACACACGTAGCCAGCGAGTATTTTATGTTGGGAGAATTGTACACGGCGTGTGCAGGGTTTACCCCGCGGCCTGTGTATCCTTGGCTTCAGCCACGCTCTTGAAGTGGCGCACATCCGCGCCCTGCACCCAGAAGATGACGTCTTCGGCGATGTTGGTGGCGTGGTCGGCCACCCGCTCCAGGCTGCGGCAGATCATCAGCGCATTCAAAGCCTGCGGCGCATGATGGCTGGCCTCTT
>JAJZNH010000292.1 GCA_021811745.1 Acidobacteriota bacterium | reverse complement strand
GGCTCTTCCTGCTCTCCGTCGTCGAAAAGCGAAGGCATGGAGCCCTCAAAAAGCTTGTTGTACTGGTCGATGTTGCGGACGCTGCGCGAGGCCAGCAGTTTCAAGCGCCGCTCCATCTCGCGCACTGCATTGCGCAGCGCGTTGGCGGCCAGCTTCGGCTCGGTGATGATCGGCGTGAACAGGTGCGGAATGCCTTCGTACATGCCCAGTTCCACGCGCTTCGGGTCAACCAGAATGAGCCTCACCTGGGCGGGGGTAGTGCGGTAGAGAAGGCTCATGATCATGGCATTGATCGCGACCGATTTGCCTGAGCCCGTCGAGCCAGCAATCAGCACATGCGGCATGGATGCCAGATCAGCCGTCACGATACGGCCATTGATATCCTTGCCCATGGCCAGGGTCAGGCGCGACTTGGCCTTGGCAAAGGTCTCGCTCTCCAGCACGTCACGCAGATGAATGGTTTCGCGCTCATGGTTCGGCACTTGAATTCCGACCGTACTTTTGCCGGGCATGCGCTCAATCAGAATGCTCTCAGCTCGCATGGCCAGGCACAGGTCCTCGGCCAATCCGGTTACGCGGCTGTATTTGACGCCCGCCTCCGGCTTGAACTCGTAGGTCGTAACCATGGGGCCAGGGTTGATCTGCACCACCTGACCGCGCACATCGAACTCGGCGCATTTCTCCACCAGCACTTTGGCTTCCTCGCGCAGCGCATCCTCGCGAACCGTCTGCGGGCCGTCGCCTGCATTGAGAAGGGTGCTGGGAGGCAGCTTGAATCCGCTCACATTCTTCGGAGCCACGACGGCCGTGCGTACCTCGGCATCAGCGCGGCCATGGATCGCGATTTCGCCTGCCGCCTCGCCCGCAGACGTATGTGCTGGTGGCGCGTGCGCGGGCTCAGGCTTTTGTGGCGCGGGACGCAATTCAGCAAAGCGCGTGCTCGCCGGCTGCGGCGAGACAGACGGCGACTGAACGGGCGGAACGGGGATCGGCCCGCGCGCTGCCGGGTCAGGCGGAATGGCGCCGCGCTCCCAGATACTGGGCTTCCGCGTCGAAACTGTAATCGGAATCTCATTCGCGGGCTCTGGCGGCTCAACGCCAACCCGCTGAAACGCGGGAACCTCATCGAGCAAATCGTCCGCATCCTTCCGGCGGCGGCCGAACCAGCGGCCAAGCCAGCCATGGTGCGCCTTGACCTGCGCTTCGTCGGCTTCGTCCTCGCGCAGGTCTTCACGCTCGGCCCGTTCCTCGCGCACGTTGCGCCAGCGCTCATGCCAGGCGGTAGCGCGCAGCCACCGGTCTTCGATCCCTTCTTTCAGCCCGTTGATACTCAATGCGGAAGCAAAGTAGACCCCGGTCATTGCTAGAACAATAGCCACGATCCAGGCGCCTTGCACATTCAAGTAACCCACGAGGAGCCCCGCCATCAGCCGGCCCGTGACACCCTCGATGGGCAGCACATGGAGCCAGCGCCAATGCCATGGCAGCAGGCCAAAGAGCGCGGGTAGAAAAACCAGCGCAAGCACCATACCGGCGCCGCGCAGCAGCGCGGGGCCGCTCGCGCGGGAGCGCATCCACGACCAGGCGATGGCCCCCGTCCACAGCGGCAGCAAAAAGGCGGTGATGCCAAGCGATTGCAGCAGTAAGTCGCTCAAATACGCGCCGAAGATCCCGATCCAGTTGCGCGCAGCGTGGGCGAGCGCCGGATCTACCGCAGTGTTAAACGAGGGGTCGGAGGCGTGATACGTAGCCATCGCGACGAAAAGAAGCAACGAGACGAGCGCCAGCATCAGCCCTAGAAAGATGTTCACAGGGCGATTTCGGGTCGGCGATAAAGCAATCCGAATCGACTTCATGTTGGGCATATCCGCTCACCGGGCACGGCAAAACCTTCTGCCGCGACCAATGGCGCGGAGGAAAATCCCAGAGCAATTCCTATTATCAGCGCCCGTAGAACCGAATCCGGGTAAAACCGCTCAAGAGGAACCTTGCTGTAAACCCCCATCCAGGGTCCGCTTAAGCCTCATTACCGACGGGCCGTTGCGTGGAAAGGCTTCCGGGTAAATGGCGCTCGGCAGAAAAGACTCGCTTGGTCTGTTCCCGTCAATATTCAGGCTGCGATCGATCCACGGGTTCAAGGCGGATGAGCATATGCAGGCGAGAAACAGCGAAGAGACTCCAGCACAGGCTTCAGCCCCCGATGTACTTCGCTCCCCAGAACAGCAGCCAACCGCCCAGCAGGATGCGATACACGGCGAAGGGCACAAAGCCATGCCTGCGCACCCAGAAGAGGAACCACTCCACCACGCCGTAGGCAACGATGAACGAAACCACAGTACCAAGCAGCAGCACGCCCCACCTCTCCGGATTCATGACCACCTGTCCCGAAGCGATTCCAGCGGCCCCTACCTTGCCGTGAACCTCCTTGACGAAGTCCCAGCCGGTAGCGGCGATCATGGTAGGGATTGAGAGTAGAAAGCTGAATTCCAGCGCGGCCGGACGCGTCATTCCGGCGGTCTGACCGGCGGCAATCGTCGACATCGAGCGTGAGACGCCGGGAAAGACCGCGGAAAATGTCTGGCACAGGCCCACCCAGATCGACTGCAACAAGCTCATCTCTTCCACATCTCGGGTTTCCGGATCCTGACGATCCGACCAGACATCCACCGCCCACATGACGATGCCGCCAACGATCAGCGCCCAGGCCATTGCCTTCAGGCTGTCCAGATTCTTTTCACTCCATTTACGCAGCAACAGAGCCGGAGCCGAGGTGCAGGCAAAAGCAATCAGCGTGAGCGCAATTGGATGATTGAGCCAGGTGCGATCGCCGCCTTCGCCTCTGGGAAACGTGCGCAGAAATCTCACGATGCGCTCCAGGTACAAGAGCAACAGCGCTAAAATGGCGCCAATCTGGATCACAATCGAATACATCTCCCAGAACGCATCCTTCAGCGGGATGTGCATGAAGGCTTCCGTAATGCGCAGATGGGCCGTTGAGCTCACCGGAAGAAATTCGGTCAGGCCTTCCACAACGCCTAAAAGTGTGGATTGCAAAAATGGATTCAAAGAGCCTCCAAAACCAAAACCAGCTTCCTTGAACACAGACTTCCTGAGCGTTCAAACCGCTCATGGTTGGTCAATGCCGTAGACTGGGATGCCTTGATCCAATTTATATATCAGCGCTTCCGCCCGCCACGCATAATCTGAATTGGCAAAGTGGTCCTTCAGGGTTTGCGCCAGCTTGCGGGCGTATTGGTGGGCTCCATCGCTTTTCTTCGTATCTTTGCTGGCCGAAAACATATTCGTTAGAACCGCCAGCCGGTAGACCGCTTCATAGAGGGCGCGCGCCGTCCGCGGGCCGTTGGGGTAGTCATCCGCATACTTCTCATAGACCTGCTCCTCCTTTTCCGGGCACTTGGCCAACCCCTGCCAGCTTCCGCACAGCTTGTTGTCAATCAGGTCGAAGGCAGCCAGAGCTGCCCAGCGGGTACCGGGATAGAGCTTGATGACCTTCCTGAGCTGAGTCTCATCCATCAGCTCGCGCATATAAGGGTCCCGAGACTTGGCCGAAGGCAGCGTGGAGGCATCAGCCTTCTGTAACTGCCAGAGAATGTCGGCGGCGCGCCATCGGGCTTCAGGCGCAAGCGGCGAGTTCGGGAACATTTCCATCGCCCGCATGTAGAGCAGCCGGGCACTTTGCGCGGCGTTCAGAGGCCCGTGCGGATCCGCGGCCAGCGTCTCCTCGCTCGCCGCCGCGCCCATCAGGATCTGGTCGCCGCCCGGCGTGGTCTCCTGGACGATTCCCTTGGCCTGCATCCAGCCAGAGATCGGCGGTGGCGTCGAATCGTCACCCATCGCCGGAACATCCCTCTGGTCCACCAACTCCTCGGCGTCGGTGTTGGCGTAGACCCGAAGCCAGGGGCCGCTTGACTCGGTCACCACCATCTCTCGGCCAATCTGCACACGATCTATTTTTTGCGCGCTGGTAGAGGGCGAGATATAGAGCCAGGTCACACGCAGCGGCGTGGCGCGCGGGCCCGCGGCCAGCTTCTGCGGTCCCGGCCTGTTCTGACCATGCACGAATGGCGCGGCACATAGCAATGCCAAACTGGAGAAAAAAGCCCCGGCCACCGCGGCCCTCACTCTGCACACGTCGTGCTTCATCTTCGCACCCTCCAGAACCTTCAGCGTGAAAGCCCTAGTGCAACGACGTTATTCTGGCCTTTCGGTAAGCACCTCGGCAAGCAGCGCCGGATCAACATTGCCGCCACTCACCACGGCCACGGCCTTCCGGTAACCGGGCAACTCCGCCGCGTGGAAGAGCAGGGCCGCCACCGGCACCGCGCCGCTGGGCTCCGGCACCAGCCGCGTCGTGGCCACAATCGCCCGCATGGCGGCGCGAATCTCCGCCTCGGATACCGTAACAACACCATCCACAAAGGAGCGGATATGCGCAAAGTTGCGTACCCCGACATTCTGAGTGCGCAAGCCGTCGGCGATAGTCCGGCTTGTCAGCTCCGCCGGCCAGGTGACAATCTTGCCGGTTCGAAAGCTCTCCGCTGTATCGGCCGCCAGCTCCGGCTCGACGCCGTAGACCTTCGTCTGAGGCCGCATCTGCTTAACCGCAGCCGAAACGCCGCTGAGCAGCCCGCCACCCGAAACTGGCGACAGCACCAGGTCCACATCCGGCAGTTCCTCGACGATCTCCAGGCCGCAGGTGGCCTGCCCGGCAATGATCTGCTCGTCGTCATAGGGAGGAATCACCACGTAGCCGTGCTTGCGTACCAGTTCCTCCGCCTTGGCCAGCCGCTCGCTCGATGCCACGCCTACTTCGACTATCTCTGCCCCCAGCGCCAGC
>JAJZNH010000456.1 GCA_021811745.1 Acidobacteriota bacterium | reverse complement strand
CTTCCACTTCATCTCAGTAGTGGAGATGCTCGTCCAAGAACATCGCTGGATGCCGGTAGGAGGCCGTGAGATTGAGTCGCTGCTGGGTTTCACGGTGGCCGGCTTGTTCTTTCTGGTCTGGTGGCTTTACGACGCAATCTCTCTTGGAATCTTCGCCCTGCCGGCGGCATTTTTCCTCGTGATCGTGCCCGCGCTGGGCCCCGGCCACTATATGTTTCCGTCTGCAGGCGTGCGTACCAGCTGGCTGGTGGCTCACATCGTGGCGCTGCTCTTGGCCTATGCCGCGCTCTGCTTCAGCCTGCTGGCCAGCGTGCTCTATCTGGTGCAGGAACGGCGCATCAAAGCCAAACCCAGGCCGGGAAAGAGCAGCCCCTGGGCGCCGCTCAACTGGCTTCCGGCCCTCGGTACCCTGGAGCGGATCGCCCAGGCCACGCTGGAGTTCGGATTTCCCTGCATGACCGTGGGCCTGGTGATCGGCTCCGTGCTGGCACAGGATTCCTCCGCGGGCGCCGCCTACCTGCGCAACCCCAACGTGATCGCCTCGTTCGTGATGTGGGGCATTTATGTGCTGCTGCTGCTACTGCGCCGCGGCGCCGGCCTGAGCGGGCGCAAGGTCGCTTACGTTTCCGGCGCCTTGCTGGTAGCGATGATGGCCGTATGGGTCGCCAACCTCTTCAGCCAACTCAACAGGTTCGGTCCCAAATGACTCTGGTGCTCATCGGCGTCAACCACAAGACCGCGCCCATTGCGCTGCGCGAGAAGGTTGCCATCGCCCGCGATGACCTGGCCGAGACCACCCGCGCCTTGGCGGCCACGCCCGGAGTCACCGAGTGCATGATCGTTTCTACCTGCAACCGCGTGGAACTGCTGGCCGCCGTCGAGGACGGAGATGAGCAACTAGCTTCGTTTCTCGCGAATTATTGCGGGCTCGAAGCGGAGTCTCTGGCGCCGCACATCTACGAATATCGCGACCGCGAAGCGGTGCTGCACCTGTTCCGCATGGCCGCCAGCCTGGACTCCATGGTGGTCGGCGAACCGCAGATTCTGGGCCAGGTAAAAGAGGCCTTCGCTGTGGCGCGGGAAGCGGGCACGGTCTCGAGCCAATTGGAGCACCTGCTGCAAAGCGCCTTTGCCGCCGCCAAGAAGGCCCGCAGCGAAACCGGAATCGGGTCGAACTCGGTTTCCATCGCCTCGGTGGCCGTGGATATGGCGCGCAAGATCTTCGGATCGCTCCAGGGCCGCACCATCTTCCTGGTCGGCGCGGGCAAGATGAGCGAGCTGGCCGCGCGCCACCTCATCCAGCAGGGCGCGGGAACCATCTTAGTAACCAACCGCACCCATGAGCGCGCCCGCAGGATGGCCGAAGAGTTTCAAGGGCAAGTGCCACCGCAAGTGATTCCCTTCGAGGAAGTCTACGACGCCGCCAGCAGGGCCGACATTGTCATCAGTTCCACCGGCGCGCCCCACCACATCTTTCGCCCCGAACACGGCCACCTCTTCCTCCATCGCCGCCGCAATCGCCCCATGTTTTTCATCGACATTGCCGTGCCTCGCGACGTGGACCCTGAGATGAACAAGCTGGACGGGATCTTTGTCTACGACATCGACGACCTGCAGCACGTGGCCGCCGCGCACATGGAAGAGCGCAGCCGCCAGGCCGTGGATGCGGAGACCCTGATCGCAGCCGAGGTGGAGCGATTCCACCAGCGCCAGCGCTCCGTCACCGCGGCGCCGGCCATCGTCGCCCTCCAGCGCAAGGCAGAGGAGATCCGCCTGGCCGAGATCCAGCGCATCCACGCCCGGCTGGGCACTCTCACCCCCGAGCAAGCCGCCGCCATCGAGGCGCTCACCCGCGGGCTCGTCAACAAGTTCCTTCATCCTCCCATGCAGGCGCTCAAGCACGCTGCACGCAGCGGCGACGCCGCTCGCCTCGATGCGCTGTGCGAAGAGTGGTCGGTGTCGGCGGTGGGGCCACACGAAGTGGAGCACTCAGTCGAAATCAGATCCTCTGCTGCCGCAACCTCCGAGCCGGAGCCCGACGAGCGATTGGAGACGGGCAAGCCCCGCATCGAGGTCAGCCGATGAATCTGCACATTGGCAGCCGTGGCTCGCAACTTGCCCTTTGGCAGGCCAACCACATCGCGGGCCTGCTGCGCGAGCAAGGCCACTCAGTCGAGATCGAGATCATCAAGACCACCGGCGACCGTTTCCAGGAAACCTCCTTCGCCGAGGTCGGTTCCAAAGGGATGTTTACCAAGGAGATCGAAGAGGCCTTGGCCGATGGCCGCGTCGACCTGGCCGTCCATTCGCTCAAGGATCTGCCTACCGAACTGCCCGCGCCGTTCGTGTTGGCGGCTACTCCGCCGCGCGTGGATGCGCGCGATGTATTTGTCTCCGTTCACCATGCGCGGCTCGCCGTCCTACCGCGGGGCGCGCGCGTGGGAACCAGCAGCCAGCGCCGCCGCGCGCAGTTGAAGGCGTTGCGGCCCGACGTTGAGACAATGGAGTTCCGCGGCAATGTGGACACGCGGCTGCGCAAACTGGCTGAGGGTCAGGTGGATGCCATTCTGCTGGCTGCCGCCGGCTTGGATCGGCTAGGCAAGACCGACTGGATACGCGAGCGCCTTGACCCCAAGGACTTTTGCCCCGCTGCAGGCCAAGGATCGCTGGGCATCGAGACGCGCCTGGGCGATGAGGAGACCATCGCGGCCGTAAGCTTTCTCGATCACGCCAACACGCGCTTTGCAGTCACTGCCGAGCGCGCGGCGCTGGCGGCCTTGGGCGGCGGCTGCCAGGTTCCGATCGGGATTCACTGCCGGCCCTTCTTCGCCGACGAGCGTCGCAAAGGTGCCGAAGGACTCTGGGATGAGATCTTCGGTGTGGTCGCGTCGCCAGAGACTGGCACTGTGGTGCGGATTGTTCATAGCGCGCCGCGCTTCGGCGATGGCGATCCAGTGGCGCTGGGCCGCGTGACGGCGCAAATGCTCATGGATGCTGGCGCGGGGCCGCTGCTCGCCGCCGGTAGCCAGACTCCCACGGGGACTTGACTATGACGCTGCCGCTTGCAGGACGCCGCGTGCTGGTGACGCGCTCCGCGCACCAGGCCGGCAAGCTCAGCCAGGGACTGCGCGCGCTGGGCGCCGAGCCCGTCGAGGTTCCCGTGCTGGAGATTCGCCCCCCACTTTCCTTCGACGCGCTGGACCGCGCGCTGCGACAACTCGCGGGCTATGATTGGCTGATCTTCACCAGCGCGAACACGGTGCGGGCATTTGTGGAGCGCTCGGCGGCGCTGGGGGTTTCCTTGGAGAACATCGCAACGATGCAGGTAGCCGCCATCGGCGAAGCCACGGCCGACGCCGCACACAACGCAGGTTTCACCGTGGCCCTTGTTCCGAAGAATTACGTGGCTGAATCTCTGGTTGACTCGCTGGCAGACCGAGCGGCGGGAAAAAAGATTCTGCTCGCCCGCGCCGAGACCGCCCGCGATGTGATTCCCGACGCGTTGCGGGCCGCGGGAGCAACGGTGGACGTGGTCAATGCCTACCGTAACGTGCTGCCCGAAGAAGCACCAAAGCTGCTGCACCAGGCTTTGGCTGAGGGCATCGATGCCGCCACATTCACAAGCTCGTCGAGCGTAACGCATCTCGCCGAGGCCGCGCACGCGGCAGGAATTGCGTTTCCGTTCGCCGGTGTAAAGGCGGTTTCCATCGGCCCCATCACCAGCGCGACGCTGCGCGAGCACGGATGGGAGCCGGCCGCGGAGGCCACCCCCTCCGACATTTCCGGCGTGATTGACGCGGTCCACGCAGCCCTCAGCCATTCCTGAGCGCACTTCCTCATCCGGCAATGCTGTCCGTGGACTTCGCGCCGAGATTGCGCTACAATCCTGCCAACTTTACGCAGCCGCATTATCGAGGAACTGAATATGGGCAACCTACTTCAGTCTTGGCACCTGATGGTGGTTGGATTAGGTTGCGCATTGCTCCTGATCCCAGTCATCTTCTACCTGCTCACCCTGCAAAAAACATTGACCAAGTGCAGCCCGGCTTCGCGGAACATGGAACCCGGCATGGTTTGGCTCTGCCTGATCCCGATCTTCTCCTTGATCTGGAACTTCTTCGTGGTCATGGCCCTGGGCAAGTCGCTGGGCAACGAGTTCGTGCGCAGAGGGATTCCAAGTCCCGAGCCGCTACCTGGCCAAACCCTCGGCCTGGCCATGAGCATCTGTCTCTGCTGCAGCATTATCCCTGTCCTGGGACTGCTGGCATCGCTGGCCGCACTGGCGCTGTGGATCGCTTACTGGGTCAAGATCGCCAATTACTCGGCGATGCTGGGAGATGTTCAGCAGACGGTGATAGTTCCGCCGATAAGCTCGTAACGGCAAACGCGCAGTGGCACTGACTAGTGCTATGGCCCTGCAATTTTGTAATCAAGTGTTCCCCACCCAAGTCGCAACAATTCGCCGCGGCTGCGGCAATAAGACTCTTGACCCTCTACAGGCGCCTTAACCCGCTCACAACTAAGCGCTCCGAGGCCTAAGGCGCGGAACTTCGACGGCTTGGATTGCCTTTGTCTTCGCTGTCGGATGTGAATGAAAGATTTGTTGACACAATCAATATATTTTTGTTGACGCCAACACGCGCTGACCGCAGAATGAGGAGTGTACCGCTTCCACCTTCCCGCAGTCGAAGCAGGTCTCTGGGATTCGGTTAGGCCGGAAAGCGATTTCCAGCCCTCGGCATGGGGTCTGAAAAAACAGGAAAGAAATACGAGGTTGCGATGTTCGCCTATCTGCTCTTGCTGATCGCCGTGTTGACCCGTGTTCTGCCCCATGCGGGGTGGATGAACTTTACCGCAG
>JAJZNH010000016.1 GCA_021811745.1 Acidobacteriota bacterium | reverse complement strand
TTCCACCCTTCTCGCCCGGATACCACGCTTCGAGAATCGCCGGGACATGCTCCTTGGCCCAGCCGATGGTGAGCGGCCTGCCGTTCTCCAGCACCAGCACGACCGGTTTTCCTGTCGCCACTACGGCTTCAAGCAGCGCTTCCTGATTGCCCGGCAGATCCAGATTCGACCGGTCATTCCCCTCGCCGGAGATACCCACGTGCTCTCCCAGCCCCATGATCACAATATCCGCCGCCTTGGCTACGGCCACGGCAGACGCAATGTTGTCGCCGGGATCAAACTGGATGCTCGACTGCGGAGCCAGCGCGCGGATTCCATCAAGCATGCTGATGCGCTTGCCGTTTGTCTCCTTTTCATAGTCGGCATAGCGCGCCACGTTCGCATTGGGACCAATCACAGCGAGGCGCTGTATGGAGGTGGAGAGCGGCAGCAGATGATTCTCGTTCTTGAGCAGCGTCATGGACTCACGCGCCGATTCCAGCGATACGGCCAGGTGCGCTGGCGAGCGATATACCTTCGCGTTCAAAGCAGGGTCCACATATGGATGATCGAAGAGCCCAAGTTCGAACTTCACGCGCAAGACGGAGCGTACCGCACGGTCCAGATCAGCCTCTGGCAGCGTTCCCTTGCGCACGCAGTCAATCAGAGCGTTCTGAAAGACATCGTGAGGAAAGTCGTAAAACTGCATGTCTACGCCGGAACGGATCGCCATGCAGGCTGCGTCCTGCGGGGTACCCGCCACGTGATGCGCGGAGTAGAGTCGCTCTATGGCGCCAAGGTCCGAGAGCACAAATCCCTGAAAGCCCCACTCCTGGCGCAGGATGTGCTTCAACAGGTAAGGATCGTCCGTGATGGGAATACCATCGATCTCGTGATAAGCAGCCATCACGCCCATTGCATGCCCCTGTCGCAGCGCCGGCTCGAATGACTTGAGCATCACCATGCGCAGTTCTCGCTCGCCGATATGCACGGGCGACGTGTTGGTGCCGCCTTCAGGCGAACCATGCCCGGCAAAATGCTTGGGCTCCGCCACTACGGTGTGATCAGAGTCCAGACTGTCGCCCTGCGCGCCGCGCACATAGGCCAGTCCCAGTTGTCCAGTGAGATAGGGGTCCTCGCCAAAGTCCTCTTCCACGCGTCCCCATCGTGGTTCGCGCGCCAAATCCAGAACGGGCGCCAGAACCATGTCCACGCCTGTTGCACGCATCTCTGTCGCAATCGTGGCTCCGGTCTGCCGCGCCAGATCACGGTTCCAGGTCGAAGCCAGGTTCAGCGGCGCCGGAAAGACTGTACCCGTGTTGAAGCCCAGCAATCCCTCCTCAATAAACAGCGCCGGAATCCCCAGACGGTTGTGTGCAATGACCCACTTCTGAATTGCATTGGACTGTACCGGCGTGGGGTAAAGGTCGTGAATGCTGCCCACGCCCAGATCGCCAAACTCCTTCTGAGCCTGCTGCGGCTGGAAGACTCCGTTCGGCGCGGCATGCGTACGATCGATGCGCAGATCGATGAGTGATCTCGCCCCCGCATACATATCCAGTTGCCGCACCTTCTCCTGAAGCGTCATCCGCCCCAAGAGATCGTGAATGCGCTCCTCGATTGGCGCGTGCACCTGCTTGTAGAGGGGGACACCTTGCGCAGTCTGCGCCGTGACGCGCCCCGCGCCGGGTAAGAAAACTGCAATCCATACAATCAGGGCAACTCGACAGCCCCGGGCAAACTGGAATCGTCTTTTCCAATCTTTCATTCCCGGTAATCTCCTGTTCTCTCTGTCAGTGGAAGGATTTCTGTACATAGTGACTTAGTGCCCGGCTTACCGTAGCGACAGCGTGATGGGAGCGCGTGCGCCTGCTGGAACGCGAACCAGAACAACCGGGCCAAAGCGGTCGGTGGTGATTGCGTAGTTGCGGCCAGACTGGCCCGTCAAGGCTGCAGGAGCAACCTTGTGAAGCCGCTTGCCGTTCCATCGGACGTGCTGCGCGGCGGTGTGAACGCGGAGCAGGTAAGTGCTCAGCGATCCGCTGTAGCTGCCTGTTGCCGCATCGAGGATAACGTTGGTACTTTTGCCGCTGCGCTCGGCAGTAATCACCTGGCGCAGGTAATCGCCTTTCTCATAGTTATAGGTCTCGCCGTCGTCTTCATAAGCCGTGAAAGAGGCAGTCGATTGAGCGGGGAAGATATCGAGCGTGAATTCAGTGACCGGATGCTGGCCAACGTACTGCTCAACAGGTTGCGTGGCCAGGATAGAGCCGGAGCAAACGAATAGCGGAATATCCTGCCAGGTTTTTGCGTCGACGGGAATCTCAATATTGTGCTCACCATCGTAGCGCTGGCCGGTTGCGTAGCTGAGCCATTGGCCCGGCGGCAGGTAGATGGATTTGGTGGTAGCGCCCTGCGTCACGATCGGCGCTGCGAGAAGCGCATCGCAAAACATCCATTCGGAATCCAACGTGGCCGAACCGGGATCATTGGGGAATTGCCAGTAGAGAGGCCGAACGAGCCCCACCTGGCCTTCGGTGGTGAGGCGCTCATAGGAATAAATGTACGGTAGCAGGCGGTAGCGCAGGTCAATGGCCCTGGTTGCCGCGGCCTCGGCAATTGCCCCATAGACCCAGGGCTGGCGCTTCTCGTTGAAGTGGCCGTGAACACGCATGATGGGCACGAACGCGGCGAATTCCATCCAGCGAGCGTAGTTCTCCGGGTTGGGGTGACCCGAGAATCCGCCGGTATCCATGCTCCAGTGGAACTCGCCGGTATCCAGCGCGGCCAGCATGCGGCGTCGTTGAAAGGCCATGCTGGCAAATCCGGTGGCGATGTCGCCCGACCAGCCTGCATAACCGTAGCGGCTTGAGCCCAGATAGAAGTTGCGGTTGACGGACCACACGCGCAGATTCGAATCGGCGCGCTGGCCCTCATAGAGCGTGCGACCCATGTTGAGGAACTGAAAGTTGTTGAAGACGGTTTTGCCGGAAACATCGGCTTCGTCGTTCCACCAAGCCACCATGCCGGCGTGGAATGCAGGCAAGAGATGCTGCCAATACCAGGCGCGCATGGCTGGGATGCTGAAGTCGAGATCGCGGGCCATGCGGTGTGAGAAGTAGTCCGGCGTTGGCGGCTCGCCTGGATACCAGAAGTTGTGCTCGGTGGCGTAGGCTGCGGCCTCCGTGGGCTGGTTGGGGTTTCCAGCCACGGTGAGCAGAATGCGTGGCTTGAGGATGCCGGCAATCTTGACGCCTTCCGCGGCGAGCCGCTGCGCAAAGAGGCCGGAAGCGCCGTCGGGAAATTTGTCGGGGGCAACGTTGCCCGCACCCGAGGTGCTGTTCCATCGCCACTCGCCGTAGTCGTCCTCGCCCCACGCTTTCCAGTCAAAGTCGAGGATGAAGCCGTCGATGGGAATCTGCTTGCGGCGATAGGTGGCGATGATGCGCTCAACTTCGGATTGCGTGGATCCCCACTGACTGTTCAGGAAGCCGAGGGTCCACTCAGGGGGCAGCGGCGGAGGCCCGACGAGCCGCGAGAGCGAAGCCATGGTGTCGAGCGGCGGGCCGATGAAGACGAAGTATTCCACGTCAGGGCGGGAGTCGTGCGCGAAGGTCAGTCGGCCGGGCCCGGTGGTAAAGTCGCCACC
Source organism: Acidobacteriota bacterium (assembly GCA_021811745.1). The sequence goes on along the minus strand of JAJZNH010000016.1, from coordinate 1,253 downwards.
GTCGGAGTCGACGAGAAGGCCGTAGTGAACGGCGAAGGCGAAAGGAGCGCCGCTATTGCCCTGTGCGCCGGCAAGCACCTTGCCGCCGTCATTGCGTGTGAGGCCGATCGACGTGTCGCGGCGGCCAAGACCGGTGATGCCGTAGAGCGTGTCTGCGTCCGCGTGCTGCAGGGTGACGCCGCTCTGACTTGCTTCTGCGAACGGGGCGTCACTGCGCAGTAATACATGACCTGCGGCGTCCTCAAACCTGATCGAGTAGGGGCTGGCCTGCTGAATCTGCACCATCACGCCGCGCGCGGAGAGGGTGCAGAGGCCGCTCCGCGCGGAGATATGCACCGCGGAGGGCGCGTGCAAAGCCGGATGCGCGTCCAGAACCAGCGTGCGCTGCGTCGATTGGCCCTGCGGGCGAACGTGCACGCGAACAAGACTGTCTTCAAGAATCTGCACGTCGAGCAGGGAAGTGCCGTCGGCGATTTCCACGCCGTTGGGCAGCGTCGACGCGCACGCCGTCTCAGCAATCGCTGGAAGACAACTGGCGAGAAGAGCCGAGGTCAATATCAGCATCAGCAGGAGGCGAAAACCAGCCGGTTTCAGGAAGTGGCTGGCGCGGCGCATCGTCCTGGTCATTTCAATTGATCCAATCATCGGAAGGCTCCTTTTAATGTGCGCCGCCGTCAACGTCGATGGCAGAAACGCCTCTTTGAGCGGCGAAAAAATAATCCTCTGCTGATTTACTCCATGTTTCGTGGGCGCTGGCATGGCTGTTCTGAAGCAGTCCTGGAGATACTCTGCTCGCACGGTGCCAGCAGGCGATCAGTTCTCCAAGGGCCTCGGCCATCCTATAACTTTTGTGCTGATCCTCGGTCGGGTTGAGCAGGAAGTCCGCCATTCATCCGGCCGATCTTTCCATGCAATTCTCTTTTGTCAGTCAAGCTCTTAACAAGCATCAATTTTTGAGTGAGGTGGTCCCGGTAGTTCGGACAGGTTTTTCGGGTTTTTAAGTGGAAAGATTGCTCGTGGTCGTCGTGGCGGCGGAAATGTGAAAATCGGTTTGATCGATTGTCAAGGTCTTGTGGGAAGGGCGGGAAACGGTTGTATCGTTTTCCGCGCTTTCCATAAGACCGGCATTTCCACGGCCTGCTTCATCGCGCGTTAAGCCGCCAAAGCCTCTGGCGGACGGTGGAAGTATACCTGGTCGGGCGTCTGCGCTCCCAGGCTGGAATGTGGACGGCGGCAGTTATAAAACTCGAAGT
>JAJZNH010000506.1 GCA_021811745.1 Acidobacteriota bacterium | reverse complement strand
CCGCGCCATTGCGTGCGCAAAGTGCCGCAACATCTGTCGTTTTCATCGGCCCAGACATCGCTGCCCTTTAAAGACTAAGGTTGTAAATCGTGGAGAGAGCGGCAGCACGCTCGGGAACGCAACTCATTCCCTATGGGCCTCTTCGCATCCCGGCTTTCTCATTGCGCACCGCAGACCTCGCCCCGCATCCCTTCCTCACTCCCTCGAAAGTTCCATTACCTTTGGCCCGCGACTTCCTAAGGAATTCTTAACAGGATGCCGATGACCCTTTTGTGCATGAGAAGCCTCTCATTTAGGCCGGCCATGCACCTTCCAGGCGCACCGCTCCGCGGCCGCTTGAGAACCCATGGCGCGCTGGCGCGCGTCGTCGCGGGCCAGATCCGGACTCACGCATTCGCTCCCCGGAACCCCGCAGGAATCGGACAAAAACTTCACACAACGAATTCCAACCTTGGGTGAAATGGAAGGAGAAGAGAGAATGAAGTTCAAATCAACAAGGAGCGCCATGTGGGGCCGGCATTTCCTCACTCTCTGCGCATTCTTCGCGACCGCCAGCCTTGTCTTCGGCGCCTCGCAACCGGGTCATCGCAGGAAGCTCTCGCCCGACCTCGAGAACAAACAGGGCTCGCTCAATGTGATCGTCCAGTACCGGCAACCGCTGTCGCAGCAAATGCTCGACAAGGGGATTCAAAGGGGCGGCCAGCTCCGCCGGTCGCTGGATATGATCCGCAGCGGCGTGTATAACATCCCGGCGTCCGCCCTGGATCAGCTCGCCAACGATCCGGACGTCGTCTATGTCGCCCCGGACCGCCAGGTGCGCGGCTTTGCCGTATCCAACGGCATTGTTCCCGCCATCGACTATCACCTTGAAACCATTAACGCAGCCGCCGGATGGGCCCAGGGCCTCGATGGCACCGGCATCGGCGTGGCCATCATCGACAGCGGCATCGCCAACGTGGACGATCTCACCGCCAGCCATGTCGTCTACAGCCAGGACTTCACCGGCTCGGGCAGCGCCAACGATGAATTCGGCCATGGAACGCACGTCGCCGGCATCATCGCCGGCAGCGGCGCCGATTCCACCGGTGGCAACAACTTCTACACCTTCCGCGGCATCGCTCCGGGCGTCAACCTCATCGACCTGCGCGTACTCGATTCCACCGGATCGGGGGCGGACAGCGCGGTGATCGCGGCCATCCAGACTGCCATCCAGCTCAAAAGCACCTACAACATCCGCATCATCAATCTGTCGGTGGGCCGGGGCATCTTTGACAACTACGTCAATGACCCGCTCGACCAGGCCGTCGAACAGGCCTACAACGCCGGCATCGTGGTCGTCATCTCTGCCGGCAACGAAGGCCGCAACAACAGCGCCGGCACCAACGGCTATGGCACCATCACCGCTCCCGGCAACGACCCCTACGTCATCACCGTGGGCGCAATGAACACCAAATCCACAGCGGACCGCACCGACGATATTCCCACCACCTACAGTTCCAAGGGACCGTCGCTGTTGGACCAGATCATCAAGCCCGACATCGTTGCGCCCGGCAATCTCATCGTCTCTCTCTACACGCCTCTGGAAACGCTTGCCCAGGAAGCGCCCGGCAACGCGATTCCCTTCTCCGTGTATCAGACCAACGGCAGCAACACACCCTCCAACGAATACTTCATGCTGAGCGGGACCAGCATGGCCGCACCCATGGTGAGCGGCGCCGCGGCGCTGATGCTCCAGGCCAATCCCGCCCTCACACCTGACCAGGTGAAGGCGCTGCTGATGTTGACTGCGGATAAAAACCTGATCCAAAGCGCCACCATCACCGATCCCACCACCGGCCAGACCTTCAGCGAGCAGGCGGATATCTTCACCGTCGGCGCCGGCTATCTGGATGTCCGGGCCGCTCTGAACGCTGTTTCCACGCCGCCTCCGGCAGGAGCCAGCGCCATGTCGCCAAGCACCGCAGTCGACGCGAGCGGCAACTTGATCATGGTCAATGGCACCCCGGTCAACGGCGAACCCGTCCTCTGGGGCGGCTCCATCCTGTGGAACACCTCAACCAACGGGCAATCCATCCTCTGGGGCACCAACGCCGCGCAGGATGAGAGCATCCTCTGGGGTACCAGCATCCTTTGGGGTACCAGCACAACCGGCGAATCCATCCTCTGGGGCACCAGCTCGCTTAGCAACGAGTCCATCCTCTGGGGCACCACCGCTACGCAGGATGAGAGCATCCTCTGGGGCACCAGCATCCTTTGGGGCTCCTCGACAACTACGAGTGAGAGCATTCTGTGGGGCACGCAATCGCCGGCTGCGGAGGCGGCCTTCCACGGCGATCCTCAGTAACCTTCGAGGCAAGCCGCCCGAGCCTCGCCCTGGAGCAGAAAACAAACTCTTCACGGCGCGACTCGCGCGGTCCTTGCATCGCTACCATGAGCCCGGCCGGGGACACGGCCGGGCTCATGTTTTTTCAGTCGCAACCAACCAAACCCAAGTTGCATTTCGCTCAGGCAACCGCCTCGTCCTGCGGCGCCGGAAATCGCGGCATCACCGGCAATGCCCCCATCAGTTTGCGCGTGTAGGGATGCTCCGGGCGCGTGAACAGGTCGCCGGTTGCACGGCACTCCACAATCTGGCCCTTGTCCATCACCGCCACCCGGCGGCTGATTGTGGCCACCGACAGCAGATCGTGCGAGATATACAGGATGCCCATGCCCAGCTTCCGGCTCAGCGTCGAGAACAACTGCAGAATCTCCGCCTGGGTCACGATGTCGAGGGCGCTGGTCGGCTCGTCGGCAATCAGCAGCGGCGGCCGGTGCAGCACCGCCATCGCAATCAACACCCGCTGCGCCTGGCCTACGCTCAACTCCGACGGATAGCGCCTCAAAAATCCCGTGTCCGTTGGCAGGCTCACTTTCTCGAACGTCTCCATCAGCGCCTCGATGCACTCCCGCCGCGAGGTGCGCCGGTGCACCCGCCATGCTTCTTCAAGCTGGGTCCCGATGCGCAGCGCCGGGTTGAGAGCCGCGATCGGGCTCTGCAGCACCAGCCCGATTTCCCTGCCCCGCAGCCCGCGCATCTCGCGTTCCTTGAGCGGCATCAGGTCACGGCCATTCAATACGATGCTCCCTTCGGCACGGCCCCGCTTCAGATGCAGCAGCTTGAGAATCGCCAGCGACAGCGTGCTTTTTCCGCATCCGCTCTGGCCCACCAATCCCAGAATCTCGCCGCGATGTAATTCGAGCTGCACATCGCGCAACACCCCCGGCTTGCCCGGATAGTCCGCCGAAAGCTGCAGCGATAACAGCGGGGTTGCGTCCATCAGCGGCCCTTCCCCATGCTCAGCCATAGGGAATCGATGTTCCAGTACACCTGCGGCCGCAGCGCCACCGGGTGTGCATTGTGCAACCGCGGCGCAACCGCCGCCAGCGCATCGGGATTTACAAGATAGATGAACGGCTCTTGCTGCCAAACGATCTCCTGCGCACGGCCGATCAATTGTTTGCGCTTATTTACGTCGAGCGTGCCGGCCTGCGCGCGCATCAGCCGGTCGAGCTCCGCCTCCCACGGCGTGGCTGGCGCCTTCTGGTTCGGATTCCACTGGTGATTCGCCGCCGAGCTCAGCCACACGTTCATCTGCGCGTTGGGATCCAGATCGTCGTTCACCATGCCCAGCAGGCAGGCTTCGTAGTTGAAGCTGGCGGTAATGCGCTCGATCAGCGAGGGAAAATCGAGGGTCACGATGTTCAACTTGATGCCGATCGCCGCCAGGTCCTGCTGGATCATGGCGGCCATACGCTCGCGTGCCGAGTTGCCGGCATTGGTAATCGCAGAAAATTCGACCGCGTTCCCGCCGCGGTCGCGCAGCGTCCCGTTTTGCAGCCGGAAACCGTCCTGCGCCAGCCGCCGCAGCGCGTCGTCGCGATCGAAGGGATGCGGCGCCAATTTCGCATCGAACCAGAACCGGTTAGCCGGCGACATGAAGCTCACCGCCGGCCGCGCATGCCCGCGATATACCACCCGCGCCAGATCCTGCCGGTTGATCGCCTCCGAAACCGCCCTGCGGAAACGGGTCGAGGCAAACCAAACCTTCTTGTACGCCGGCAGCGGCGCCCCCGGAACCTGGTTGAACCACAACTGTTCGGCATCGAGCGAGACACCCGCATCCGCGGCCATGCCCCGCGCCTGCGCCGTCAGCCGGTCGTAAGATTCCGCGCTGAGCGAATTGATGAAGTCGATCTCCCCGCGCATCAGGTGCAGCATCTCGATCTCACGGTTCTCTTCGATTTCGAGCCGGATGGATTCGATATAGGGCAGCGGCCGGCCCGCCGAATCGCGTTTCCAGTAATTCGGATTGCGCCGCAGAAGCACGAACGATCCCGGCTTGTACTCGGCTACCGCGTAGGCGCCCAGCACCGCCCTCTCCTTCAGCGGCGAACTCGCCGAGAGAATCGCCACCTGGTCGAAGAGCTTGTCGAGCCCGGCCAGCGGCGCGGGAAAGACAATCGTGACCGCGTACCTTCCCGTGATCTGAGTAAGCACAGTGCCGGTGCCCGAACGGAAGGCGTCACCGGTGGCGGAGTGCAGCGCCGGGTCCATCAGTCTTTGCATGGTGTAGGCCACGTCGGCCGCCGTGAAGGGCGTGCCGTCGGAGAAGCGCAGATCCGGCCGAAGGATGAAGCTGATCGCTCTCCCATTGCGGCTCACCTTCCAGGAGGCCGCCAGCTCCGGCTGCAACTGCTGCGTGGCGCGATTCAGCCGCACCAACACGCCTCCGGTCAGATACCGGACAGTCTCCGAAGCATCGTCATCCACCAGCAGCGGGTTGAATGTCTTGGGGTCGGCGCGGATGCAGAAACGCAATTCGCTGCCCGGCTGCGCGCATG
>JAJZNH010000120.1 GCA_021811745.1 Acidobacteriota bacterium | reverse complement strand
CGCTGGATCTTGGACCGGTCCGCCTGCCACAGCGGCGAAAACAGCGTCGTTCCGTCCTTCGCCCGCTCTATCTGTTCGCTGATCTTCAGCTGATCGAAATCCATTCGCGTGCGGCGACCGCCATCTGGATTCTCGATCGAGCAGCCGGTATCCGGATTGATCACGCCGCCGAGCTCCGGGCCGCACTTCGCGGTGAGGAAGGCGTGCCGCCAGAAGTACGACAACTTGCCCTTGTCCTTGGGAATGATGAATACCGAACAGTGCGGGCAGCGCTGCTGCCATCCGTCTCGTCCCACGCCACGCAAATCGGCAAGGGAGAGTTGCATCCCCTCGTACACGATCCTGCCCTTGCGAAGGCGAACTTCGCAGACGCCATGCGCTTGCTTCGGATCGCCGCCGTTCCGCATATCCTCGACCAGGAAGGTTCGCGCAAAAGGGATCGTCTTGATCGCTTCCCGCGCCCACTTCTTCGCGATGTGCGAAGGGCACATCACCAGGATGGTCCGTGCCTTGAGGACGTGCGCCACACCCAGCGCCATGAACGTCTTGCCCGCGCCGCACTCAGCGACGATACGCGCGGCCCGCGCACGCCGAAGATGCTTGGCCAGCCCTCCAATGGCAATCGCCTGGGCCGGGAGCGGCGCCCGCAAGAGGGTCGAGAGATCGCCGGGAATTTCATCGGTCGTGCTCTGCAGCGGCGGGTACATCTCCAGAATCCGCGCGCCAAGCTCACTCGCATTTGCGCGGAGATAGCCATAGATATCCGTGACCTCCATGGGAGCCTCCTGATTGAGTTTGACCGCTGGTGCCAGGCGAGAATACAGTTCGGTTCGTGGAAGTTCGTATCAACTACTGCACCGTCTGCTGGGGCTACCGGAACCGAGCGCTCGAAATCGCCGAGAGACTAAGAACGAAATTCGGTGCGCAGGTCGGAGTGGCCGGCGGTAAGCCTGGTCAATTTGACGTGTATGTGGACGGACGAGAAGTCGTGTCTCGCCGCGATAGCGCCATTCTTCGGATGAAGCCCGGGGGGCTTCCAGAGGTTGCCGAAGTGACCGGCATTATCGAAAACGGGTTTGTGCCCCTTGGGCCAGAGCCGCACACTCGTGTTTTCGCCGCCGAAAATGCGAAGCGGTTCTACGATCGCCTCGGGGCTATGCAGGACAGTCAGTTCTATGAACGCGCTCCACTCAACGAGCTGATCTCTCACGCCGACTTCGAGCATGCGTTATCTGTGTTTGAGTTGGGCTGCGGAACGGGCAGATTTGCAGCCCGTCTGCTTGCAGAGCGGCTCCCTCCCCAAGCGCATTACATGGGATTCGATATAAGCACCACTATGGTGGAAATCGCAATACGGCGTTTAACGCGCTGGGGCGACCGCGCAACTGTAGAGGAGGCAGACGCAACAAGGGGTCTTCCTTATGCTGATAGTCAGTTCGACCGGTTTGTCGCCACCTATGTATTCGACTTGTTGCCGGCATCATCAATCGGCTTGGTACTACGCGAGGCCTATCGGGTTCTGAGCCCTAAAGGAAAACTTTGTGTAGTCACATCGACGGAGGGAGTTGGACCCGCTTCCCGAATAATCAACAAGATCTGGAACGCAATCTACGACCGCAGGCCAGGACTCCTGGGCGGGTGCAGGCCGTTGCAACTCTCGAAGTTCCTCACTGCATCGGAATGGCGGATTGAACACATGCAAAACCGCTCCTCTTACGGGATTACATCGGAGATACTGGTCGCGACCCGCACCATCGGAGGGTCTGGTTGAAGACCTGTGCAAGAATGGCAACTGACTTTGCGAGGGAAGGTACGTGCGCAATACGCTCCATTTCCCTCTCATCAGGGACTCCGCCCCCAATACGCAAAGAGACATCGGCCCGATCTGTGGAAACTTGCTCACGCCGCCAACTGCATCGATTGAGACTCAGGCCGCAGAACTTCAGCGAATGTCCCGCTAGACCATCGAACGGGACCGTTCGATTCTGGAAACGGGAGCTCCTCTCGTGCAACCCCGCTACCCATCCACTCCAGCAACTCCTCGGCTGTCGCAAGAACCACCGCCGCCGAGCAGCCGATACTGTCTACAGTTTTGACTCGATCGTTCTTTCGAAGCACTCGCATCATGTACTCCGCCCATTCCGGCAATCCCGGCAGACCATATCGATGGACGAGCGCAGTCCAGACCTCATTCGGCTCCGGCCGCAGTACAATGGTCCGCGACAGCGACTTCATCCCGCGCAACTCCTCAGAGAGCGCAATCATGTGCCGCACAGACTGTTTCCGGCCAGGAATGCTGATATTTCCGCGACTGCAGATGGCCCCTTCCCCCAATGAGATCTCCTGAATCTCCCCATTTGGAAACGTTAGCCGGAATCGTGCCTGTTCATAGACGGCGGCCGTGATCGCCCCGACATCCGAATCGTTGCCGAACACGCTCAGGAGATGCGCCTCGTCGTCTTCGCCGATGTAGTGGCTCACGCGCACCCGGATTCGCGTTGCGATCTTCTCTGTGTACCGCTCATATTCAAGCAGCCCCATCCTCAGGTGGGCATTCTCCATCATTTTCTCCCTCCTTCGGAGCACTTTCTGTCAGCTTCATGGCTTTGCCAGTGACGTATAACAGCCGGAGTTCGTTCGACCATTTCTCCTGCCGGCGGATGATCTTGGTGTCTCCTTCTTCCTCCTGGAACTCGGTAACGTGTTTAACAGAACGCCAGCGAGCAATGTGCCTGTCCTCTCCGTTGCCGAAGACACCATTCAGCAGCCCTGCGGTGCAGAGCAGGCCCACATGGCCTCCGTGAAGCGGCGTGATCGGCCGGCCGATCGCAATGTCTTCGCTGGGGAGCAGGGCCTGCGCGGCCTGCTTCCATGCGGCCGAATGCGGCAAAAGGTCTTCGATCAAGTCGTATGGCAGTCCACGATAGGTCAACGCTGCTTCGCCGGAGACCGGCACGGTATACGGCTCAACGGTCTCTGGAGCGAGATCCGGCAACCTGTCGTATCCGCCATGCTGAGCGAGTGTCCGTATCCGCCGCTGGCTCTCCTCGAGGGCCGCGCCCCGGACATTCCGGCGCACACCGAACACGACAATCTGCCGGAAGCGCACAGATTCAGCGTCTGCCATACGAAAGGCGTTAATTCTGGTGAAGTTTGCGCTCAAAATGCTGGCGCAGTCGCTGAGCTGCTCGAAGGGAATGACGAAGACCAGAACACCGTGCTGGACCAGCCAGTGATGCGTGTGTTCAAGGAACAGCCGCTCCAGACGCCGATTGCCGGTTAGATTGATTTCCGAATCGTAGGGCGGATTCAGATAAAGCATCGAGAAGCTCTCGACCTTCGCGTGGGCGTCGAACACATTGCCCTGGATCATCCGTATCCCGGTCTTTGAAGCTTCCTCCGCACGTCCGGTGTCGAGTTCCACACCAAAGCGAATTACTGGCGCACCAGCCGTGATCAGGTTAAGTGCCGTTCCTTTTCCCGCGCAGGGATCGATCACGGAACACGGCCCTGAGAAAATGAGCAGAGACCGGATGTTCTGGGCCTCTGTCAGAGGCAGTGGATAGTAGCCCATCTTCAGACGCGCGGCGCTGCGGGCCATGGTCGCCTCCTCTTCGAGAATCCTGGTGGTGGGTGAGAGAACCGACTTCCTCTATGCGCTCACGGCCGTTACCAGAGTCAAACTGGTCTGTCGGGAGCCTTGCGCCGGAGAATCCGGGCCGCCATCGAGAATCGGCTCAAGACGCACGACTCGATCGCTGCCACACAGACGACACTGATTCGGTCCCGAATTGGAGACGTTCCGGCATCCACGGCAGTAGACCGCATGTCTCAGCGGTATTGCGCAGATGCCTCTGTCGGTGGGAAGTTCAACTAATTTCGCCATGGAGATTTTGCGCCTCCTTCTTTACGGCCACCGTTCGTGAAACCCGGCCGCCGCTCTGGAAGGCAAAATCTGCTTCCGTCAGCCGACGGATGCTGAACCGATCGACGCCGGCAGCCCTGATGATCAGTTCCTTGTGTCCTTCACAGAAGACTTCCGTGTCGATCAACCAGGCCGCCCGTCGCCGGCACATGGAGCACTCTGTGACTCGCATTGGGTTGACCTCAAAAACGACGAAGGGCCACGATTGTTCGTAGCCCTAACCCAGTCGGGATATTCAGTTTTGCGATCAGGCGGCGGGCCTTCTGGATTGCGCCTCATTCACATGTTCGACGAGCTTTGCCAGCACGCCGAAGTTCGGAATTTCGTCCAGCCTGCGGACGCCCAGACCGTCAAGAATCGCGTAGAACTCGGTTTCGGCGATCTCGGCTGCCACACGGCGCACCTGCGCCATGCCGCGGACGCCGCTCTCCATCCACTTCAGCACCTCTTGCTGGACGTGCTGGTTCGGAATGTCCCGTGTAGACCGCACCTTTGCTACGGACCCCAGGATGTTGCTGTAAAGCATTTGCCCGAGATCCCGGCGGCACGCCTCGATCTTGCCCGTCACGCTTGCATCAAGCGGACCCTTTTGTACGGCGGCCGTCCCGTTGCCATTCCCCTTCCGGGCTGTCCCATTCTGGGCAGGCGCTCGCCGCTCGCACTCGGGCAGCGCCCAGGACGGGAGCGCCGGGATTTCCCGCGGGTGCTTGTATTCATCAAGATCCACCCACATTTCAGCGAAGTTGTAGAAGTAGCGGCCGAGGCCGAAACAGCTACAGGCCCGCTTAAACGCCTGTGCTTCCGCCGACGTCATTGCATTTTCATCGTCTGCCCACTCCTCGCCGCTCCCGCTGTGCATTCCGACGCCGGGGATCGATACGACGCAGGTAACCAGCACCTTTCCTGTCTGGATGGGCTTGTCCTTCTTAATACGGGTGATCGGAGAGACGGTGTGGACTGCG
>JAJZNH010000977.1 GCA_021811745.1 Acidobacteriota bacterium | reverse complement strand
CAACCGCGCGTTTCATCATCATCGCCAACTCGAAGCCGGGCCGCTGCCAGGGCAGCCAAATCAGCGAGTGACCGAACTCGCGATTAAACTCCTCCATTTTCGCTTTGCCATTCGCTGAGGCGGCCAGCGCAATGCCCCAATCAGGATGGAGATGATCGACGTGAGGAAAAGGAAGAAATCCGTGCAGAGGAGTGTCGATTGAAGCGGCAACAGGATTATTCCGGAAGGTGCATAGCGCGTACATATCCACCATCGCATCCTCGGTATCAGCGCCCTTGTAGCTACGCTCCAGGGCCAGCAGCTTTTCCTGGTAAAGGGTGGCGAAACCGGTGCGCTTGATGCTGCCCAGATCGCCGCCGGAACCCTTCACCCAAAGAACCTCGACTTCCTCGCCTGTTAAGGGGTCAATTTCCAGGATTTTTGAGCTCGTATTTCCGCCGGCAAAGTTGGTGATGCGCAAGTCGGAACCCAGCAGATTGGAGCGATAGCGAAGCAGCTCGCCCTCGTCGAGAGTATCAGCGATCTTTTGATTCCAGCGGTCTTCAAGAAACTTGAGCGCAGGAGAAGCAATTATTGCAAGGGTCATTGAATTCACTCTATGGGGAAGTGTAGATCCTGATTAAAATCATACGCCTTTGGACACGCGAGCGTCAGTTGCCCGCGTTGCTGACATAGGCGCGCAAGAGATGTTGATGCTTGCTTTCTCGGGGTTTAAGTTGCGGTTTCCGCGTCCAGAGTCTCAGGAGTTACGGCGCGATGACGGGCGTAGTTATAGGGAGGCACAGTATAGCCCCGTAAGAGAGCTATGCCAAGTTGGATGAGGCGCGGCCCGTAGGTCTCGACCTCGTGGGAGATTGAACCGATAATGGCGCTTTTGCCTGAACGCATCTCTACAAGCACATCGGGTATGCAGTCCTGGCCGACGATGGCAAAGTCCGATTCGCAGCCAAGCTCGCGAACCGCGTCCAGAACTCCCAAGGCGCTGGAATCGGTTGCGGCGGCAACCAGAACATGCTGACCCCTCTTATATGAATTCAGCGCCCGCTTCATTGCCGCACGGCTTGGCTCACGCATGCCCCGTCCCTCGATCTCGACGAATCGATCGGGCGGCAAGTCTTTGAGCCGCGCGCGGATTCCATCGAAGCCACCGGTAACGCGGCTCTGCACAAAACTGCCCGCTTCGCTGAAGCCCACACCGAAGACCTTATCGACCTTGCCTTTCCATTTATGTAAGGCGTGCTGGGCCAACAAGCTTCCTGCCTCATAACCCGCCTCGAAATTATCCACCCCGAAATAAGTGGAGCTCGGGTGCGGCACATCGATGGCAACCAGCGGAATATCGGCTTTTTTGAAGATGTGAGCCACGCGCGGCGCCACCGCTTCCTCCACCTGGAACTCGAGGACCAGGTCCACCCGCTTGGCTACAAACTCTTCGGCGTTCTGGATGGCAACATTGGGATCGTAGCGGTTGTCGAGGATGTGCAGTTCGACGCCGGCCGCCGCCGCCGCCGCGATGACGCTCTGTGTAACCGCCACGGCAAAAGGCATCTCGCCGCTTTGTGTCGCAAAGCCGAAGCGCAGCGGCCTCGGCCGTGACATCAGCCGCTTTTGGCTATCCCGCGTCTGGGCTACATAACCCCGATGAACGAGGGTCTTGAGGATGCGATAGACGCTGGTCTTGGAGATTTGCGTCTTCTGATAGACGTCTTCCAGGGAGATAGCGGCGTGGCTCTGCTCCAGCAGTTCGATGACATCGAACGCCTTCGACAGAATTGGGATCAGATAGAGTCGCTTAATCTTTGCCTTGGCCAAACCTCTCTCCCTTTACGACAGACAATAAACAAGGAGCCCGATCTCCGAACATGCCCTTCCTCAAGCGTAACTGCTGACCGCAGCGTGACGGCTGCCCCGCTCCCGGGCGATGCGCTCCACATAGCCGCTGGCTCGCAGCGCGGCTAACGGATCGGCTGGCAGCCCGCGCGCTTCGCGCCAGGCCGCGGCCAGCGGACGAACATCTCTCCAAAAAGCTCCACGGAAAAGCTCTTCGGCAGCGACCAGGTCGCAGGATTGCTGATACCCGGCCAATTTTTCCCGATCGATCAGCGCAGCCTTCAGATACAGTTCCTGGGCAGTCATAACCGTCTGCACCATCGCCTCGACCTTCCCCTTCAGATTGTGGCTCTGGTCAATCATATAGGCGACATCGAGATTTAGGCCATCGGCGGCGGCGGAGTGAATCTCATGGAAGATGCGAAAGATCTGGTAGGGATCGATCGAGCCCAGCGTCAGATCGTCATCGGCATAACGCCGGTCATTAAAGTGGAAACCGCCCAGCATCCCTGTATGGAGCAGCCATGCCACAATCTGCTCGATATTTTGCGCGGTGTAGTGGTGGCCGGTGTCAACCAGCACGCGAGCCTGCGATCCGGCCTGATGCGCCAAGTGCGAGGACATGCCCCAGTCGGCGATGTCGGTGTGATAGAACGCCGGTTCGAAGGGTTTGTATTCGACCAGCAGCCGCTGGTTCGGAGCCATGTGGCTGTGCGAGATGCGCAGGGCCTCTTCAAGCCAGCCGATGCGCTTCCGGATGTTCTGCGTTCCGGGATAGTTTGATCCGTCCGCCAGCCACAGAGAGATGTCGCGCGCGCCCAACGCCTTCGCGATTTCGATCGAGTCCAGCATGTGCGCCACGGCCTGCTGCCGAATGGCGGCCGAGGGATTGCAGAGCGAACCGTGCTTGTACTCCTGGTCCTGAAAGAGATTGGGATTGATCGAGCCCGAGCGAATGCCAAAGCGGCGCTCCAGATCGAGCACTGCGGGCACGTCGGCAAGTCCGTTGGGCAGATCCCAAAGCACATGGAGAGCCAGCGTGGGCGTCACGCCAGTCAGGCTGTTGACCTCGGCCGCATCGGCAAACTTCTCCTCGATCGTGGATGCGGCGGCTGCCTGCACAAACTTGCCGAAGCGCGTGCCGGTATTCGCGAATCCCCAGGAGGGAATCTCAATGTGGAAAGAGTCAAGGACCTTAAATGCCTGTTCGAAGATTGCCGATTCCGAGTTTGTCATAGCGTTTTTACCTCTGATCGGGCCGCTTTCTGCCGGCCTCATTGCGGTGTTGGTCGCGCATCCCCTTCGTCATGAACAAGGATCACATGGAGGAAGCGCGGTCCATGAACTCCCTTAATGCGCGTCATTTCGATATCTGCCGTCGCGCTGGGTCCCGAGATGAATGTGGCCAGTGCAGGCGGCTGCGGGCAGCGGCGAAAGTACTCCGGCAAGGTTTCCACCACCTGGCTGGCGAGCAAGATGCAAAGGTGCCAGTCCGGCAGCAGCGAGAGCACCCGCCGGCCTTACATCGCCGAGTGATGCAGTACGATCGTTCCCGAATCAGCGACGCCGCAAAAAGCCGCCGTCACCACCCCTTCAGCCTTTTCGATCTCCGCGGTCGCCAGGCTGCTGTCCATCTTCCAGTTGAACCCCGCAGCATACCATTCAGCCGGCAATCCCAAGGGCGCGGCAAACGTATGCCTGCCGCTCGGCCCAAGCTGCGTGGCGATGGCCTCCGGCAACTGATCCGGCGTGCTCTCCACCACCTCCGCGTTGTATTCGCGCAGCCGCTCGATCATGCGCTCGACGCAGGCTTCCGCGCTCAACTGGCCGATGCGCTGATAGCCGCGAGGCAGCGCCGCGTAGCCCTCCGCAAGCTGGGCAGGAGCCTTCGCAACCGGCCGGGTAGTGGCGGCGATGCTGTCAAGAATTCGCTGCCGCGATGTGGCGGACGCGCTCATCGTGCCTCCTTCCGGCGGGCCGCCCACCATTCGTGAAAGGTCTGGCTGGGCAGGCCGCGCAGATCGCGGGTTTGCGTCCATTTGGCGCCTACGCTGGGCAGCGAATGAATCCAGCCATCCTTGCGCGTAAAGCAGCGCAACCCGATGCGCGCCATCCGCTGCGCGGCGTGGAAGAGCCAGGCGCGGGAAAAGATGAGATTCGCAATGCGCAGCCCCAGGTACATGGGGTCGAAGATGCGGCCCGCCCGCTTGCGCTCCTGATCCACCACCTGGTGCCGCAACTCCAGCAGCACTTCGGGGATATTGATCTTGACCGGGCAGACCTCGTAGCAGGCGCCGCAAAGCGAAGAGGCATACGGCAGCGATTGCGCATGATGCATGTGCATCAGTTGCGGCGTAAGAATGGCCCCAATCGGCCCAGGATAAACCGAACCGTACGCGTGACCGCCCGTCTGCCTATAGACCGGGCAGGCATTCATGCAGGCTGCGCAGCGAATGCACTTCAGGGTCTGCCGCTCGACCTCCCGCGCCAGCATCGAAGATCGTCCGTTGTCGAGCAGAACCACATGGAAGCGCTGCGGCCCGTCACCCGGTGTCACGCCGGTCCAGAGCGAGGTGTAGGGATTCATGCGCTCGCCGGTGGCGGAGCGGGCCAGCAACTGCAGCATCACCTCCAGATCCTGGTAACGCGGCAACACCTTCTCGATCCCCGCCAGTGTAATCATGGTCCGCGGCAGGGTAAGGCACATGCGGCCGTTGCCCTCTGACTCGACGATCGCCACGGAGCCGGTTTCAGCAATGAGAAAATTCGCCCCGCTGATCGCGGTGGGAACCGTCAGAAACTTCTGCCGCAGGTAGGAACGGGCAGCGGCGGTCAGAGCCTCGGGATCGTCGGAGAGATCCTTGATCCCCATCCGGCGGGCAAATATCTCGCGCACCTGGCTGCGATTCACGTGCAACGCCGGCACGACGATGTGGGACGGCTCCTCGCCGCCCAGTTGCAGGATGATCTCCGCCAGATCCGTCTCGTAAGTGCCGATCCCGGCAGCCTCCAGAAACGGATTCAGTTGGATCTCGGCCGAGGTCATCGTCTTGATCTTG
>JAJZNH010000284.1 GCA_021811745.1 Acidobacteriota bacterium | reverse complement strand
TTGCTGGAGGAGGATCTCCTGAATCCGCGAAGAGACGAGTTTAAGAGGCGGAGCGGTTTCGCCGGGCGGGTACTGAGGCAGAAAAGTGTTGCGGTAGTAGGCTTCGATCTCCTGCGTGGAGATCTGAACGCCCTCGCGAAAGCGCATTTCGATGAAACGCAAAATCTCAAGCCGGTTGCGCAGGTAAGCCTCCACGTCCTGGGGCCGCAGGTCCCGCGATGCCAGAAATGCCTTCCATCCGGCGTCCGAGACACAATCCTGGCGGGTGCAGGCGGGGAGTTCCTTGCGGATCTCCGCTATGCGGGCTTGCACCTCGGCCTGGGGCGGTTGGGCGGCCCGCGCTTCTTCGCGGCGAATCTGCTGCTGAATAAGTGTGCGGCTGATCAGCAATTGGAGGGCGCGCCGGCGGGTCACGACGCCGCGCACGCCGCGAATGGGCTCGAGCGCCGAGAGCTGCATCTCGCGGTCGAGGTCGCTGGCGAGGATGACATGGTTATTCACCACGGCTTCCGCGCGGTCAAGGATTACCGGGGACGTGGACGGGGGGGTCTGGGAAACGCCTTGCCTCGCTCCGCAGACCAGCAGACCCATCGCCAGCCCCAACAGGCAGGGATAGCCATATGCGGTCTTGAAGCGGATTGGAGCGCGGAAGCTCATCAGAATGTCTGCCCGAAGCTGAAGAAAAAGTTGAAGTGCTGCGCCTCTCCCACATACGGCTGCGAATAGGGAGTCAGAGGCGCTGAGAGCGAGTAGTTAATGTTCACCGGGTAAATGGGCGGATTCAGGTTATAGCTGAAATCCAGCCGGATAGGCCCGACGGGCGTATGATAGCGCAGGCCAATCCCCGGCGCATGGGAGAAGTAGTTGAAGCTGCACTGGCCCTGCTGGCCGGTAGAGGTCGCGGGGCCGGTAGGGAGGTAGCTGCCAGGGTCCTTGGGATTCGCAAGCACCTTGCAGGAATCCCGGCGCGGCTGATGAATGCGCAAAGCGCTGGGCCAAATATCTCCGGGTTTGTTAAAAACATTGCCCGTATCGTGAAAGATCACGAAGCTGAGGTCATTGCCCAGCCAGGGCAGCGGCGTCGGAGGCAGGCGCAATTCGGTGCTGTTGACGAGCACTCCGGCACCACCGATCGGGAAACCGGTTTCGGGATCGCGCGGGCCGGCGGCGTTGATGGAGAAACCGCGGAGAGAAATGGCGCCGCCGGCGTAGAGCCGCTCGGGGAGCGGGATCAGGCCTTCTGAACCGGAGCCGAAGGTCCGTATCTGGCCGTAGCGCGTGTTGCGCGCCAGCACAATGCGCCCCTTATCGAAGGCGTAGTAGCTTGAGTTCGACGCGTCGATGCGGTTGAATTCCGCCTCGGCGCCGAGCGGAGCCTCGGAAAGGAAATCCTGGAAGGTGGTGTAGGTGCCGCGGCGGGAATCGAGAGCGGAGTCACGGGTATCGCGAATCCAGGTAATGGACGGGCCCGCCACACGCACTGCGGCAGCCAGTTCGGGAATCTCCTGCGGAAAGACTTGCAAGCTGCTGGCCGCCACTTTGACTCGGCGAAAGTCATATTCGTAGATGAACGTGTTGGCTTTGGAAAGAAGAGTGCCTGGATTCAGAAATTTCTCGTTGAAGCGCACGCTGGCTTGCAAACGCGAGGCCACGTATGTCGTTACGTCCTGGCTGTTGGCGTAACCGCCGGTAAAGGTGAAGCCGAAGTCCTGGTCTCCTTCGAAATGCGGAATCTGATAGATGAAGTTGATACTCTGTTCCAGCAATCCGTACTGGCTCTGCAGCGATGCCGATTGCTCACGGCCGAAGAGATCGTTGCGGGTAATATCGGCAAGGACGCGCGGGCTGACGCCGGTTTTGCCGTTGGGATTGCAGGCTACCCCCCCGGCGAAGGCGCCTGCGCAGTTATTTTGGGGCTGGCCGGTTTGCGTCTCAAAGCCCAGGCCGTAAGTGAGGGCCCAGCGGCGCGCTTCATTTGTCTGCAGCAGAACCGTCTTGTGCGTTTCGCCGCCGTTGGGATTCTGGATAGCCGCATCGACCTCGTTGAAGAGCGCAAGGTCGTAAAGATTGCGCTGCGTTTGCGTAAGCGCAGTGGCGGAGAGGGGATCTCCGGGATGCAGCGTAATCTCTCTTTCCACCGTTGACGGGCGCGTATAGCGCAAACCGGTCAGCAATACCTTGCGCACAAAGATCTGCGGTCCTTCATTGATACGAAAGAATACGTCGACTTTATGCGGGTCGCCAGGTTCCGTCTTTTGACGAACTGCTACGCGTACGTCGTCGAATCCACGGCTCAGATAAATGGTGAGCAGAGCATCGCGGTCGCCGGCCAGGTTCTGGGGCGAAAGCAACTGGCCGGCAGAGGTGTTCAGCAACGGCGTAAGCTGATCTGCCGGTATGTGGTCGTTTCCTGTGATGGTTACGGCGCCGACACGCGTTTGCTGGCCTTCGTCGACCCGGTAGACCACATCAAGCGGAACGGTCTTGCCGGATGGGATGTCGGATTCAGGAGAACTGACCTCGGGGGTGACCTTTACGTTCGCGAAACCGTTGTTCTGGTAGACGGCCTGCAGCGCATTGACGTCGGCAGCGACGAGTGCCTGGCTGTAGTCGCCATGGCGGTTGAGAGTGCTGGCAGGGTGAACGCTCAGCAGCTCCTTGAGGGTAGCGGAGTCGAAGTAGTGGTTTCCCGTAACCGACACTTTTGCCACGCGGCTGCGCGGTCCCAGCCGCACCGTAAAGATGATGGCCACGTGGTTGGGGTCGGGCGATTGCTGCCTGTGCTCAACCTTTGCATCGAAGTAACCCTTGCGCTGATAGAAGTCGCGAAGATGGCGATTGCCCTCGTTGAGTAGGTCTTCGTCTACCGCGCCTTCCTCATACACGGGGATCAAGCGTTTCAGTTCATCCCGCCCAATGCTGGCGCCATCCACCTCGACGGTAACCGTAGGTCCGCGGTTGGCGGAAAAGCTATATTTGACGCGCTTGTTGCTGACGGCGTATTGCTGGGATGCGAGCTTGACATCGGCTTCGAGCCGATGTTGCTTCTGGTAATGCTTGAGAACACCGCTCAGGGCGCGGTTCACAGTATCGTGATCGACCCGGGCCCCAGTTTTCAAATGAGCATGGCGTTGAAATTCCTTCACGCTCATTCCTGAGTCTCCCGTCACGTCGGCCTGGCCGACGCGGGCGCGTGGTCCGGAGGTGATTTGAAACGCAATATTTATCAGCTGCTCAGCCGGATCTGGTGACAGCTTATAGACAATCTCAGGCTCAAAGTAGCCGTTTTCAGCCAGCATACTGCGCATCTGCTGAAGAGCCCGGTCTACCTTCGATTGCGTGAAGGGTGTGCCCGGCGCAAGCTGGCTGGCGGTCTTCAGTTGGGAATTCATGGTAGAGCCTTTCGCGCCATCGACGTCCACTGTGCCGATGAACATGCGCGGCTCACCGCGAAATATAAGACGCACACCGCCAGCCTCGCGCACGCCCTCCACATCGAGAGTCTGATAAAGGCCGGTAGCGAAGAGCTGGCGCAAGCTTCTTCTTACGTCCGTAGCCGTCAAAGGTTTGCCAACCGCCTGCGCGAGGGGGGCTGGCAGCGGCTCAATCCGGCTGACCGAAACCCCTTGAAAAGAGATGCTAAGCACCGGCAAGCCCTGCCATTGATAGAGGGGAGTCTCAGGCAGCGCTGGAGATGGGGGCATCTTCTGCAGCTCCGCGGCGCTGGTCATGGCGGGGGCGATTAAAACGGCGGCGGAATTCATCCCCGGATTTTGTCCCCAACAACCATCCGCGATGATCAGGGCACACGCAAGCAAGATCCCGTTCCGAATCACCTCAGCAACGAAGGTCTGCTGTTGGAGGTTCCGGCGCCTGCCGTGCTTCCCTCCCGGCTTAAACCGCAATACCGTTCTCCCAAGAAAACACGGGGATTACACCCCATCTGCCTGACGAAGACCGCATCGGGTCAGAAGCCTGCAATTCGCTGGCTTTGATTCTCTTCCGCCGAGTCTCCGACAATTTGGCCGCTTACCCTTATACTAACGAGGATAGAAGCTTGGTGCAGCACCTAGTTTCAAAAGCTAGAGTGAAGGATGCTCATGCCTAATTCCCGGTTCCCCACACAACTACCGGATTCGACTCCAGCGGGTGACGAAGAGGAAGCACTTTCCCCGGCACCATCCGCATCGGCAACACCACCCGCGCCGGTGGCCTCCCCCAATTCCGCGGAGGCCGAAATTCTGGGCCGTGCGCAGGCTGGCGACCATCACGCCTTCGCACAACTTTACTCCCTCCACAAAAGGCGCATCTACTCTTTATGTCTTCGCATGGTGGGAAATGTTGCGGAAGCCGAGGACCTGACACAGGAGGCATTCCTCCAACTGCACCGCAAAATTGCCACCTTCCGCGGCGACTCGGCCTTTTCCACCTGGTTGCACCGGCTGGCGATCAATGTTGTGCTGATGCAATTGCGTAAAAAGGGTCTTTCCCTGATCTCGCTGGATGAAGCCATGGATCCCGCGCCCGAGGAGGGACCTGGACGCAGCTTCGGAGCTCCCGATCTCACCCTTACCGGCGCGATTGACCGGCTGGCTCTGGAGCGTGCTGTTAACAACCTGCCAACAGGATACCGGCTTATCTTTATTCTTCATGACGTGGAAGGCTACGAGCACAATGAGATAGCCTCTATGCTGGATTGTTCAATCGGAAACAGCAAGTCTCAGTTGCATAAAGCGCGACTGAAACTGCGCGACGCGCTACGCGCGCAAGCTTCGGAGGAGACGCGGCCATGACCGAAGATCGCAAAAGCCTGAGCTGCGCCGAGTTCCAGGCCCAGTTACCCGACCTGATCGGCGCCGGCGAAAATGTTGCGGCTCATCCGCATGTGC
>JAJZNH010000095.1 GCA_021811745.1 Acidobacteriota bacterium | reverse complement strand
GCGATTGCCCCGGTTGGGTCGGTGCAACTGGCACTACGCGGAGCAACATCTGCTCATGGCCGATGACCCGCACGGATGCGCCGGACGGCACATTCTCGCTGGCCACCGCGCGCCAGATTTCTCCTTCGACCAGCACGTGCCCCTCGGGATTGAGCGGCTCCATGGCCGTGGCGCTGCTGCCCACCATGGTATCTGCGCCCAGCAGAGCCTTTCTGCGCCGCGCGCGCACGATCAGGCGCAAGAGAAAGACGGTGATGCCGCCGAAGCCGATGCTGACGGCAATCGCGACCAGCGGGTCGACGCCCATCTGCGGAATGGGGGCGGCGACTAACGTGAGAGTGCCGAAGGTGAGGCAGGCAATGCCGGCGATGGCCAGCGCGCCGTGGCCACCGAACTTGGCTTCGAGCACCAGAAAGGCCAATCCAGCCACCAGTAGCATGACCGCCGTGTAGCGGATGGGCAGCAGGTTGAGGGCAAAGATGGCGAGCAGCACCATCAAAGTGCCCAGCGCGCCGGGGACGATGGTTCCCGGTGTGTTGAATTCGAGGTAAATGAGCAGCGCGCCGGCGACCAGGAAGAGCAGAGCGATGTTGGGATCCACGAGCCAGCTCAGCAACTCGTCGCGCAGGGAGGGACGAATGAGTTCCACGCGCGCTCCGGCCAGGTGGAGCGTCTGCCTGGTTCCGTTGAGGCGCGTGATTTCGCGGCCGTCGAGCGCGTTGAGCAACTCGGGCTCGCTGTTGGCGATCAGGTCGATCAGGTGCGCGTTCAGCGCTTCTTCCGCGGTGTAGGAGTGGGAGGATTTCAAGGCTTCTGTGGCGGCCGTGACGTTGCGGTTACGCCGGGTGACATAGGAACGGAGAAAGGCTTCGGCGTCGTTTTCGATCTTCTGCGCTTCGGTCGCGTCGGGCTTGGCGAACCCGAAGACGACGTGGGCCGCGCCCGCCTCCGTGCCGGGCGCCATGGCGGCAACGTCGGCAGCCTCCAGAAGGAAGAATCCGGCCGATCCAGCCCGCGCACCAGATGGAGCCACATAGATAATCACCGGAACCCGCGAGCGCAGAATCGCGCCCGCCATCTTCCGCATCGAGTCAACCAGCCCGCCGGGCGTGTTCATCTCCACGAGCAGAGCCGCTGCGCCATCGGAATTGGCGCGTTCCAGCGCGCGCTCCAACTCGGAGGCGCTCACCGGCTGGATGGTGTCGTCGAGCACGAACTTGTCGACACGAGGAGCTTGTGCAGAGGGATTCTGTGCGGAAAAGGCGGAAAATCCGCATGCGCTGATGATCGCCGCAGCAACTAAAGCGACCCGGATCGGAAACCCACTTGCGCGCTGAAGCATGACGTGCTCCTTCAGGGCCTTTTGCGGGGGCCCTACCTTTCTTGGCCCATCCTGGCTATGATCTGTTGATTCAACTCCTGTGCCGCCTTGCTTCCCGGTTCCAGTTTAAGGGCTTGACCGGCTTCAGTGCCGGCAGCAGTCAGGTCGCCGGATTCAAGATCGAGGCGCCCGAGCACCAGGTAAGCCTGGGCCGAGGGATCGAGCGCCAGGGCCGCCTGGGCTTCCTTGCGGGCATCGGCGGCATCGCCGGAGCGCTGGCGAACTTCGGCCAGACCGGCATGGGCCTGGGCAACTTTGCCATCGGCGGTGATGGAGGATTGAAAAAGGCGCTCGGCCTCAAGCAACAGGCCGCGGTCCAGATAGCCCTGCGCCTGTGCGGAGAGCTTGAGTGCCCGCTCACGCGGCGGAAGCGCAGCCAGGCGCGCTTCATCCATCTCGTTCATCATCTGTGCGGCCTGACGGAAGGCGGCGGCGTCAAAGTCACGCACGATGCGTTCAAGGGGATCGGCTTCGGCGCCCGCGCTTTGCGCACCGGAGGATTGCTTCCATGCGGTCTGCAGCGCCTGTGCCTCGGCGTCACTGGGACGCAGGCGCAGGCACTGGGTCAGTTGGGTCATGGCTTCAGCGGTGTCACCGCGGTGCTTCAAGCTCACCGCCAGGTTGAAGCGATAGTCGGCGTTATTGGGATCGGCGGTGACGGCCTCGCGAAAGAACGCGGAGCCGTCGTGGCTCTGGCGGCTTACAGCGACGCCTTCATTGTTGACAACCTCGGCGAGCGGCAAAATGCGAGCCACCCCGGCAAAGGCCTGTTGAGCGTTGGGGTAATCGCCAGAAAACAAGAGTGATAGCCCGCGGTAAAAGCCTGCCTCCAGGGCGTCGCGATTGCTGTGGCTTACTCTGGCGAAGGCATCGGCCGCCTTCTCATATTCCTGGTCGTCGTAATAGTTTCGGCCCAGGGCCATCCAGGCCAGGCTGAAATTCGGGCTCAATTGCACCGCCTGCAGGAGGTGTCGCTGCCGCTCGGCCTGGTCAGGCTCGGTGATGCCTCGGATGTATTGCTCGAAGGCATCGAGGCGCGTCCCGGCCCCGGCGGCGATAAAGGTCTGCTCGGAGATGTTCAGAGCCGGGTCGAGCTGGCGGGTGAGCTTCCAGGCCAGCGAATCGAAGACATTCATCATGTCGGTTAGCTTGCCAACCGAGGCTACGGCCGGACTCATGCGCAGGTGGGGCACATTGATCAGTTGCGCCTCGGCGATGATATCGCCGCCATCCATCCTGTAGCTGCCCACGATGATGGAATCGGCGTCCAGCGTTTGCGCGATTTTGAGCGCCGTCGCGCGGGAGGGCTGAAATCCCTGAGGCAGCCCGAGATGATCCAGCGCGTAGATGCGGTCATCGCGGCGCATGGGAGCAAAGCCGGCGGAGGCAAAGCGGCTGCTGAGGATTTCGGCTGCGGCCTCGCGAATCCACTCCAGGCTGGGCTGTCCGGTGTGGTTGTCAAAAGGCAGGACAAGGAGAATGCGCCCGCGGTCTTCAGTGGAGTGAGGCGGGCCACTGGCCGCAACCGCCTGAGCCAGTACGCAAACATCTGAAAGAAAGATGCTTGCAATCAAAAGGCTAGTGGTCGCAACGAGCCGTCTTAGACGGCGGGAGCGATTCGGAAACGAAATGAACACGACAGGCTGATTATAGGCTCTGCGGCTTCCGCTGTGGCCTCGGCCTTTGGCTGCAGAAGCTCAGCGCACACGCTGACCGGCACCGGATTCGAGGCGCGCTTCGACCTGGTGGTTGAAATGGATGAGAGCGATCCACATTCCATCCTCGTCGCGCCGCCAAACCAGCTTTCCGCCGAGCCGCTGCGCGATGATTGCCGGCGACAGATCGTGATGCAGGCCGAAGTAGCGTTCATCCATGGATTCGCCAATCCTGCCCAGGTTGAAGAGTCCCGGCGGAGGTTCATATTTGGTGGAGAAGACAAGCGCCGCAGAGTACTTTTCGGGTTCGGCGGCCGCGCGGGCGATCTCGGCGGCGGTGAAATCGTCGATCGCGCAAACCTGGAAAGGCTGCTTCAGGTAGCCCAGTTCCGGACGGGTCAACTCGTCGGTCATGGGCCAGGCGGTAAGCACTGTAGCGTCCGGGTAGCGCTTCTTGAGCTGGGCAATTCCCGCAAGCTGCATGCGGACCACCCGAGCGTAAGCCAGGTTGTCCTCCGGGGCAAAGCCATACGGCGGATTGATGAAGAGTCCGACGAGAAACGCTGCCGCGGAAAAGAGCGCCAGACCGTGCCAATAGGGAACCCGGCGGTAGAAGATCGAGACTGCCAGCAGCAATATCAGCGGATACATGGGCAACAGGTACCGGTTAAGCAGCGCGCCGCCCAGCACGCTGAACATGAGCGCATTGACCAGCAGCAGCACGAAGATGCGGAGCCGGACCGGCAGGCCGAGGGCGGCGCGTTCGCGCCCTTCGGCGTCGGGCAGCGGCGGAAGCAGCAAGGCAGCGAAGCCCATGAGCACCGGCACGAAGAGGTTCATGTGCGCCGTCAGGTCAAGGATGCGGTGGCCGAATGCCACCAGAATACGCAGGGGCGAGAGCGTGGCGACAGCGTTATAGCGCAGGTATTCCGGGTTGCCGAAGAGGTTGCCGGTCTTGGCGTAGTGCCAGGCATACCAGCCGATGAGCGGCAGCACGCTGGCAGAGAGCCATGCCGTTTCGCGCCAAAGGCGCGTCCGCGCCAGACCACGGGTGCGAAAACCATCCACGAGCGTCATGGCGGCCAGGGTCAGCGGAATGGCGATTGCGGTTTCTTTTGAGAGCGCAGCGGCGGCAAACCACAGCGCCGCAGTGACAGGTTTGCGGTCGCGCTCGGGCAGTGCGTACACCAGCCCCCACAAGGTGCAGGCTGCCGCGAAGATGTCGGCGTGGGCCATGGAACTCTGGGCAAACCAGATGGGGTAGAGCGCGGTGAGAACAACCGTCCAGAAGGCGACCGAGGTCACACCCATCAGGCGCATGGCCAGCCGCCAGACGGCGAGCAATCCCAGCGAGGCCGCCATCAGCACCGCCTCGCGGGTCATCTCGGGCGAAAAACCAGAGAGCTTCCACCAGAGCGCAAGGTAAATGCTGGCCAGGGGCGGATGTGAGTTGCTCAGCGTGGTGGTGGGAATCAGGGAGCCGGTGCGGAAGAAGTCCCAGGCCGCGGGAATATAGTAGCCCGCCTCGTCCCAGTAGTAGGGAAGGCGCAACAGGCTGAAGTGGCTGATGTAAAGTGCGACAAAGATGACTGGAAAGATCGTCCAGTTGGGCAGCGGCGCATCCAGCCGCGGACGTAGAAGTCTTCTTAATCGCAATCCATCGCTCCTTGGCGCTGCTCGCTTTGGTTGGCCCCTGCTGCCATCTCTCTGCTCCTTGGCGGACACCCTGATCCCTGATCCCTAATTCACCGGTCCCTGCGGGAAGTTTGGCCCCTTCGGCTCAAGGTTGAGCGAACCGAAGGCCTGTTCGTACTGGGCGATGTTCTGGCCCAGCACATTCCACAAAGCTTTGGC
>JAJZNH010000334.1 GCA_021811745.1 Acidobacteriota bacterium | reverse complement strand
AGAGCTAGCAGCGGGAAAAAGACGTGGACGCGCATCTCCACGCCCATCCAACGACCCAGCGGAATCGACCAACTGCGCATAAAGACATTGTAGATGGCGATGCGGCTCACGGTTCACAGCGCACGCCCGGTGGTGCACCCCCCCCCCCCGCCGATGCCGCGATCGGAAATCTGAGCACCGCGGACTGCGAACTGTTTTATTCTGGTTGGCGATGCGCATCGTTGCGGGAACTTACCGCTCGCGGTTGCTGGGCGCTCCGGCGGGACTGGCGACGCGGCCCACGAGCGACAGACTGCGCGAGACACTCTTTGACGTGTTGGGCCTCCGCATCCGCGGTGCAGCGTTTTTGGACCTCTACGCCGGCTCGGGAGCTGTGGGAATCGAGGCAGTTAGCCGAGGCGCCGCACAGGTCACATTCGTCGAGCGAGCGCGGGACCCATTGAATGCGTTGCGCGAAAATCTGGTTCGTCTGGGGATCGGGGACGGGGTTCACGTTCACGCCATGAGCACGGCCCAGTTCTTGCGCGCGGCTAAGTTGAAGCAGCGATTCGATGTGGTATTTCTGGATCCGCCCTACCAAGCGGCGGGCGAGTATGAGACGACGCTGGCACTGCTCGGCGACGCTGCACCGCAGTGGTTGGCCGAGGGCGCGCTAGTGATTGCCGAGCACCGGCGCAAATTGCCTCTGAGAAATAGCTACGGAAGACTCGAACGGACACGATTGCTGGAACAGGGCGATGCGGCGATGAGTTTTTTCACCATAATGGCTGCAGTTGGCCAGGAGGATCTCTAGAATGGGGGGCATGAGCAGGGCGTGCTTTTGCGCGGTGGTGGGGACGCTGATTCTTGTCTTGGCCGGCGGGACTGGTGGGGTCGCACGGGCCACTAAGGCTGGGCGCAGCACCGTTGCGGTCAAGGAGCACGCCAAGCCTCAATTGGTCATTATCGACACCGACATCGGCGACGATATCGACGACGCTTTTGCGCTGGCCGTGGCCCTGCGTAGCCCGGAACTGAAGATCCTGGGAATTACGACCGAGTTTGGGGAGACGGAGCTGCGGGCGCGGCTGGTGGACCGCTATTTGAGCGCAGTGGGGCGCACCGATATTCCCGTGGCTGCAGGGATTTCCACGCCGCATACCAACGTGTTTACACAAGCCGCCTATGCGCGCCAGGAGCGAGCGCGAAGGCACCCTGATGCAGTAGCGTTTCTGCTCAGCGAAATTCGTGCTTATCCGGGCCAGATCACGTTGGTCTGCATCGGCCCGCTTTTCAACGTACAGGCGGCCATCGCGCGCGACCCGGCGACCTTTCGCAAGCTCCGGCGGGTGGTGATGATGGGCGGGAGCATCTACCTGGGCTACGATGCCCCGAAGACAGACGCGCATCGGCCCCCAGATGCCGAGTGGAACATCCGCTGCGACCCCGCTGGAGCGAGAGCCTTGCTGGCGTCGGGCGTACCCGTCTTCATGATGCCGCTCGATTCCACGCAGATCCACTTCGGCGAACCGGATCTGAGGAGGGTGCTTTCCAACGGCTCCGCCCTGGCCGATCAGTTGTCACTGCTTTATCATGAATGGTCTGCGTCCACGAGACGCCGGACGCCAACGCTCTACGATCCGGTTACAATCGCTTATTTGCTCCGGCCAAAGCTTTGCCCGGTGACGCCGATGCGGCTGTCGGTGGACGAGAGGGGTTTTACAAGGCCCGTTCCGGGCGCACCAAATGTGCATGTCTGTCTTCATTCGAAAGAGAAGGAAATTGAGAGGCTGTGGTTGAATCGCATTATTGTGGGAAGAAGGCGGGCGGGTCAGGCCAAAGCTGAAGCCGGTACAATGAGGGACGCAATGTGAGGAAACTTGCGCGGTTCTTCATTTGCTTTTCAACACAGTAGCCAACGACCTAATCTGAACAGAGCCGATTGTCCGCCATTGACAGAGGGGGGAGTTTGGAGAAAAATGTTGAGTCGAAGTAAGTTAAGTCGCTATATGCAGTCGGGGAGGGAATGTGGAGAACAAAGCAAAAATGAGGATTTCAAGTGTTGTGGCACTTTTAGGCGTCTGCTTGCTCGTGGGGGGATGTAAGTCTGCGCCGCCGTTGACACAGAGCCAGGCGCAAGCCATGATCCAGGCGAAGTACGACCAGAGGCCTGCGGCGGGCATCGATATTACCTTGGGCAACGCCGGCATGGCGCAGGGTGCCATAGACGGATACTGGGCCAGAACCAAGCGATATCCGAACGGGTACTGGGCCGACTTTACGCTCACCCCAGAAGGAAAAAAGGTACTCAAGCTGGCCACCGGCGGCGATGTGATCCAGTGGCGTCCGGCGAGCCCCGAGGATAAGGAATTTTCGGTGATAGTGACAACGCTGGTGAAAAACCATATGACGGTGAGCAACGTTGGTCCAGTCCAAGACCAGGGCGGTGGGGGAAAGACGGTTCAGTTCTCGGAAGACGAGAACTTGTCAGGACTGCCAGGCCCAGTGCAGGATCTTGCCCACGAGCCCGGCAACCAACTGAGTACGCAGCGCGAGGCGGACTTTGCTTTGGTGAATGGCGGTTGGCAGCTGCAATCGATTGAATAAGGGCGGAAAAGCCGGGGGGGGGGGAGTTTTTGACCTGCGCCCCCTTTCTTTGCTATTGTAAGAAGGTTCGCAAGAACGCAGTGAATCGTGTGTGTACGCGCTGTAGCTGCGTACTTTGGAATCCGATCTCGCAACCAAAGATGGGTTCCCAAGGGTAAGTGAAGTTCGCTTAGCCGAGACAAGCTCCGGCATTGCTCTTTTTCTTGCGGAGGGCAGGACTAGATCGCATCGGTGTCCGCGCGCGTTCTCCACCTTGGAGGGCTATGCGGGCCGGAATCGGAGATACGGAGTTGGCCTTGCTTCGGCGAGCGACCGGCCACCGTCCCCGGTTCTCGTCTGAGATTGGAGCGTAGCCAGACGCGAAGCAGCGACCAGAGGGTGTTTGTGCGCGTGCACGGCTGGGATTACCGTGCACCAACAAGTCACTCCGGGAAAGGGCGCGTGGCTTAGCGATGGGTAGAGATGAGTTTTGGAAGAATGAAGTAAGGAGTAGTGGTTTGCCAACATTCAACCAGCTGGTTCGCAGGGGGCGCACAGCGCCCCGGTACAAGACGGCATCGCCTGCGTTGCAGGCTTCGCCGCAAAGGCGCGGCGTGTGCACTCGTGTTTATACGCAAACGCCCAAGAAACCGAATTCGGCCCTTCGTAAGGTGGCTCGCGTGAGGTTGACCAATGGGATCGAGGTAACTACCTATATCCCCGGCATTGGCCACAACCTGCAGGAGCACTCGATCGTGCTCATACGTGGGGGGCGTGTGAAGGATCTGCCTGGTGTGCGTTATCACGTCATTCGCGGGACGCTGGACTCGGTGGGTGTGGCCAACCGCAACCAGGGCCGATCAAAGTATGGCGCCAAGCGCGCTAAGGGTGTGGCTGCGAAGAAGTGAGAGTGGGCTTTTGCTGTTGGCATTTTGTTTCGGCGGTGGTGGATTTGGTTGATGCTGCCGGTGTGAGTGAGAAGAAGCTAATGGCTAAAGGCTAAGAGCTGATGGCTGTTTTTTGAGGATCTATGCCGAGAAAAGGGCACATTTCGAAGCGGGAACTAGCGCCGGATCCGGTTTATGGTTCGACGCTGGTAACTAAGTTTGTTAATTCGATGATGTGGGACGGAAAGAAGTCCACCGCGCAGGCCATCTTCTACCGGGCCATGAAAAACCTGGAAGAGAAGGGGGGCGAAGATGGCGCGCTCAAGCTTTTTAAGAAGGCGGTGGAAAACTGCAAGCCGCTGCTTGAGGTAAAAACGCGGCGCGTAGGCGGCGCGAACTATCAAGTGCCGATCGAAGTCAATCCGGACCGCAGGACCTCGCTCGCCATCCGCTGGTTGATTACCTACGGTCGTGGCCGCGGCGAAAAGGGCATGATTGACAAGCTGACCAACGAGTTGCTGGATGCGGCCAACGGGCGCGGTGCGGCAATGAAGAAGAAGGAAGACGTGCATCGCATGGCGGAAGCGAACCGCGCGTTTGCGCATTACCGCTGGTAGGTGCTTTTTGCTTGGCTTCTGGCTGCTCGCTGGGGGTTCATGGTGAAGCGAGGAGTGCCGGGACCGCGCTGAGCGGCTTCGTAAAGGATAAGCTAGAGGCTAGTGGCTAAAAACTGGCAGCTAGGTTTTTAACCGCGGGAATAGAAATCCCGTAAGGAATTGGAATCGTGGCGCGTAGCATTCCTCTTGATCGCTGTCGGAACATCGGTATCATGGCTCATATCGACGCCGGAAAGACCACAGCGACCGAACGCATCCTGTTTTACACCGGCATCACGCACCGGCTGGGCGAGGTGCATGAGGGCACCGCGACCATGGATTACATGGAGCAGGAGCAGGAGCGTGGCATTACGATCACTTCGGCCGCGACCACTTGCATGTGGCGGGATGTGCGCATCAACATCATCGACACTCCCGGCCACGTGGATTTTACCGCAGAGGTGGAGCGCAGTCTGCGTGTGCTCGACGGCGCGGTGGCGGTGTTTGATTCCGTCTCCGGCGTGCAGCCGCAGACGGAAACGGTGTGGCGGCAGGGGGATAAGTATAAAGTTCCCCGCATCTGCTTTGTCAACAAGATGGACAAGAACGGCGCGGACTTCGAGCACGTTCTGGAGACCATCCGCAAGCGCCTGGGCGCGCGTCCGGTGGCGTTGCAGATCCCCATTGGCGCCGAGGCGAGCTTTAAGGGCGTCGTAGACCTCATTGAGATGAAGGCGATCGTCTGGCACGATGAGACACTGGGCGCGGAGTACTCCGTCGAACCGGTTCCTGCGGAGTTGGAGAAGAAGGCCGAAGCCTTCCGAATGCAGTTGATTGAGGTGAT
>JAJZNH010000215.1 GCA_021811745.1 Acidobacteriota bacterium | reverse complement strand
CCAAGTTGGCATTCAGAGATCCTTTGTTCTACCCATCGCCTGTTACCTTTACATCGCCTGGTACGGATTGTGGGGTCGAAACCGGAAAAAGCAGCCAAAAGCTCTTAGCCTCGGACTCAAAGTGGCTCTTCGGCCGTGAGCGAGGGCCTTCACCCTGTCATGGGAGTGCATCCGGGCAAAGGGCCAGGTCCCGGCAGACGATTGACTAAAGCACAAAGCAAAACCGCATACCGATCGGCTGACCAGCGGACCCCTGCTGATCACCTGCGCGGTCGTATTACTGATCCTGCTGCTTCTGCTGCGTATACTCGCTATTGTCCTCGGGCTCGGACGGCGTCGACTCTGAGCAACCTGAAACAGAGTATGGTTCAGGATTTCCGTGCCCCGCACCACGCCTTCGCAAACTTCCAGTGAATATAGACCGAATGATTCCAGTGCTGCAGCAAGCCTTCGCGGCCATCGAGGAAACCGAGACGGAAGAGGTAGTTATAGAGGAAAGTCGCCGCGGGATTCAGAAACGCATTCCAAACCAACCAAAGCAGTGAGCGACCGGCACGACCGGATCCGATGAGCGCCTGCGCGCTGATGGTACTGTAGCGGTTCATGTGCTCGATGTATTCTTCGAGCGTGGGGTAGCAGTGGTGGAGCAGTGGTTTATTGAGCCGCCCCACCGGCCCCGTAGCCTTCATCGTCTCGTGGACGGCCCGTTCCTCAAAGCTCGCCGTACCGCGGCGGAAGAGGCGCAGCTTGGGATCAGGCCAGTAGCCGCCGTGATGCAATGCGCGGCCCAGGAAATGGTTAAGCCGGGGAATGCGGTAGGCGCTGCATTCAGGATTGCTCGCTACGAGTGCCTGGATTTCGCGCGCCAACTCGGGGCTCACTTCCTCGTCCGCATCGAGCGAAAGAATCCAATCCCCGGTTGCGTGCCCAATAGCGGAGTTCTTCTGTGCGGCGAAGCCCTTCCATGGCTCCTCGAAGACGCATGCGCCGAAATCGCGAGCAATCTTGAGGGTCGCGTCCGTCGAACCGGAATCGACCACGAGGACCTCTCCGGCCCAGCACACGCTTGCCAGGGCACGAGGCAGGTTCGCGGCCTCGTTGAGCGCAATAATAGCTACGGACAGGGTATTCGGCATCGAGGCAAGGATAAACTGCCGGGCACCTTCAGGAGTTCGATAATGGCGCTGCTCGGAGTTTCTGCGGTATGAGCCCTGACCGGGCACTCAGAATGTTTGAACTTGGAACAAGTCTTCTTGGCGGGGCTGACATCCGGCGAGCAGGGAGGCGCCTTTTTCGCAACCGGGTCAGCCGCGCACCGAAATATCGGAGAACGAGAGCACGGCCAAGCCGCGTACCGGATGGCCCAGGAACCGGGCTGGGGAGAATACGCTGAAAAGCAACATATTCTCGATCTGCGATCGGGTGGCAGCGTCGGTGGGGCCGGAAACGATGCGATAGTCGTACACCTCGCCTTGGTCATTGACGTAGGCTTCCACCACCACCGGGCTGGAGGCGCCGTTAATGCCATCGCTACCGGCTCCGCTCGACAGGTAGAGCAGGCGCGGTGCGGTGGCTACACCCAAAGGCACATCGTGGTTGGTGGCTTGGGCTATCTGGGGCTGCGTGAACATGGTCACCAATATTGTGACCGTGCCCAGCAGCAAAACCGCGCTTGCAAAGCCGGCCGAAGCTTGGAGCAGAAATGGGCCAACGGTGTTCTTCCACGCCAATCGCCAGCCGTAAAAGAGGCCACGACGGCTGCGTGCACGCTCTTGGCTGAGGGCTACGCGAATGCGAAGCAGCAGATCCTCGGGTTCGGGCACCGGACCCAGTTGGGCAAGCGACAACTGTGCGTGGCGCAGCAATTCCCACTCGCGCGCACACTTCCGACACCCATCGAGGTGACCGGCTATGCGCTGCATTTCGCGTCCATTCAGCCTGCCATCCAAATACTCCGAGAAGCTTGCTTGCACTTCCTTGCAGCCATTCACTGCGTCTCCTCTCCGAGGGGCAACTCGAAAGCCGAAAGCGCGGTAGGCCGCACATCCGGCCCCGTCCTTGTCAGCAGTGACTTCAAGCAGGCGCGTCCCCGGACCAGCCGCGATTTGACCGTTCCTAGGCTGACGCCTTGCATTTCCGCCACTTCCTCGTAGACAAATCCTTCGATGTCGCGCAGGATCAGGGTCGTGCGAAAGGGTTCCGGAACCAGCCTTAGCGCCGACTCCACGCGAGCGCGATTTTCGGCGCGCAACGCAGAGTCATACGGAGACTCTCCCGGATCCGCAAGCATGTCTTTAAGCCGCATGGGCGGTGCGGAGTGATCCTCCGTCATCTCCTGCTCCATGGGGATCTCTCGCTGCGCGTGGCGCATCCACCAGCGTTGCTGGTTGGAGGCTTCGCGCAGAGCAATGCGGTAAATCCATGTCTTCAGGGAGGAATGGCCGTGAAAGCCATGGACTCCCCGGAACACCTTGACAAATACCTCCTGGGTCAAGTCAGCGGCATCGGCACGGTTTTGCACGATGCGTGCCAAGAGAGAATAGATGGGTTGATGGTAGCGTGCGATTAACCATCCAAACGCCTCCTCCGACCCAGCCTGCAGTGCTTCAATAAGTTCCGCTTCTTCCGAGCGGAGCGCCAACGCGCTGGCAAGATTGCCCATGATGAGGTCCGCCTGCAATTCAGTGTTCTCCCACCTTATCGCAAAAGATGCACGTTTGGCATCTTTGGAATCCGCCACGAGGCGGCGACCTGCGAGCATCAGGCCCTAAATCGTTATTCCACCATGTTTTAAGACCTGGGCGTTCCGACAACCCCGCGCCTGCCCGGAGCAGAGGCAGAATCGACGGAGTGCCATCGACCTGCCGCTGGTCCCGTCTATCTCTGTTATCTAGACACCGGGCCGGCTCAGAGTGTTCCCGGCCAGGCATCGATTCTGCCGCGACATAGTTGCATAGGAGCGGCTAAGCGGGTTCTGCAAAGAGGATCCCGCAAAGGCCAGATTGATTCCGGTGTGCCGGCGACATGCCTACAGCTTTTGCCAGTCATTGGGGTCGCGGCGGAGATGCCAACAGGGATCGTGGCCGTTGTGGGGAAAAAGGGATTGGGCGCAAGGAACCTGCACTGTGCCGAGAAAGTCGTATTCCTCTTTGTTGTCCTTGAGCGGAACGCCCATAAAGCGGCTCACGGTGACTGTGGAGTCGGGCGAGCCGCGCAGAAGGTAGACGGCCGAATCGCCGGCGTAGGCCACCATCGAAACCACGGCCAAGGCTAGAAATACACGAAGAAAGAATCGACCCAAGAGCGTGTACACGGTTCACCCTTTCTCCATCGAGCGCGATTCGGCTTGGAGCGCCACGCCGGCGAGCCTGTATTCTCGCGATTGTTCAGGCTTACTCCAATTTCGGCGCCGCTACGATCCATACGAGGTTCCTCAGGGATATAGACGCTGAACGAGCCAGGCAAGTCGAAGCCTGCGAAGGTACAGCGGTGGTAGCCCTCCGCACGGGAGATGGTCATGCAGCGCGCGTGTTAGAGCAGCGCCGCTGTGGGTGCTCCTTGGGGCACAACCCAGCTTATGAGGACAGCAGCAGGCGAGATCCAGCTTGGCACGGTCGGTCAACATGCGCTTGTCGGCCGGAAAGGAGGCAGCGCGGCATCGAGGATGGACGCCGCAGCTTCATCAGCGGGGCGGACGATGCGGTAATGCATCCACTTGCCTTCGCGGCGCTGCAATACAGACTACGCAGCCGGCTTTGTGGGCTTCAATGGCATTTTCAGGTGCTTTTCTATAGTGTGTTTGCGTGGTTCTTTCTGGCCGGTCTGCGGCCGGTCAAGGTTCCAGCCTCGATAATGCTCGTGCAGGTGGCGCTCAAACTGCATAGGCGGTGGTTGACGGGGCAAAGTCCGGCGCTGCAGGACGAATGGGCACCTTAGCTCAGTCCGTCAGAGATATAAGGCAATAAAGGCCGGAACCCTCAGGCAAAATTGATCCCGCCAGCGCGGGCTGCATTAGCATGGGCGCGGGCGGGACATACAGCTACTTCAGCGAGCTCATATCGATCACAAAGCGGAACTTCACATCCTGCTTGAGCAGGCGCCCGAAAGCTTCGTTGATCTTCTGGATGGGAATCACTTCGACGTCCGCCGTGATGTTGTACTGACCGCAGTAGTCGAGCATCTCCTGGGTCTCGGGCATGCCGCCGATATTGGATCCGGCGATGGACGTGCGGTGGAGAATGAGGTTGAAGGCGGCAAAAGAGGGCGGCTTTTCCGGTAGGCCGACCAGAGTCATGGTGCCGTCCTGCTTCAGGAGCGGGAGATAGTCGTCCAGCGCATGCGGCGCGGAGACTGTGTCGAGAATGAAATCGAAGGAGTGCGCCTGAGCCTGCATGGCATTGGCGTCGGTGGAGAGGACGACCTCGCTGGCTCCCAGGCGCAGGGCGTCCTCTCTTTTCTTGGGCGATGTGGTGAACTGCACCACGTGCGCGCCGAAGGAGTGAGCGAACTTGAGCGCCATGTGGCCCAGGCCGCCCAGACCCACAACGCCGACTTTCTTGCCAGGCCCAATCTTCCAGTGGCGCAGGGGCGAATAGGTGGTGATGCCGGCGCAGAGCAGCGGCGCCACGGCGGCCAAGTCCAGGTTGCCGGGCACGCGATGGGCGAAGCGCTCGTCCACAACGTAATTGTTGGAGTAGCCGCCCATCGTGATGGAGCCGTCCACGCGATCTTTCGCGGCGTAGGTGAGCGTGGCGCCCTCCCTGCAAAAATGCTCCTCGCCTCGCTGGCAAGCTGGACAATGGCGGCAGGAGTCCACGATCACGCCGATGGCCGCGACGTCTCCGGCTTTAAACTTCTTGGCCGAGTTGCCGACCGCAGTGACGCGGCCTACGA
>JAJZNH010000057.1 GCA_021811745.1 Acidobacteriota bacterium | reverse complement strand
CGGCCACGCGCAGCAGCGCGCCGAGGTTTTGTGGATCCTCAATGCCGTCCAGAGCAAGGATCAGCCGGGCAGGATGGCTCTTGGCGCTCGAATCGGCCGACCCAGCTTGGGGTGAGGCCGGCTGGAAGAGGTCTTCGATGGAGAGGAACTCCTGGGGGCGGACGAGGGCAACAATTCCCTGATGGGCCGTGGTCTTGGCCAGCAGCGTCAACTGTTCGCGTGACTCCTGGCGCACGCGCACCCCAGCCTCGCGGCACGCGGCCACCAGGTGATCAATGCGGTCGTCCCGCCGTTCACGGGCCACAAGTACGTGGTCGAAGCGGCGGCGCCCGGCGCGCAATGCCTCTTCCACCGGGTGCAGGCCGTACAGAACTTCCATATTTCTAGTTTAGATGGCCGGGCTTCAACGGATGGTTCTGTCCGGCGGAGCCAGGACGATTGCATGAAGATATTCTTTTAACTCATTATGATTCGTTTGCCAGCGTGCCGGAGGCGCATGGGCTGCTAGCCCGGCTCTTCAGCTTGGGCAAAATGGCCCCAAAGAGGGAAGCTCAGTCCGGAGGGGCGATTCCAGTTTTTCCAATCCGAGTTCGTGCGACTGTTCTGCAGTGCCCCCTACAGGCGGATGCAACGTGTGTCGTCCGGACGGGCGCGGCGACCGTGTGTGGGGCTGGCCCGGGGTGAAGATTCCGCATTTTGGACTCGTCGTACACTTTTTCGTCGTCTCGCTGAGGCTTTTGTCGTCTAATAGAACATGATGACTTCCGCATTCATCAAGCCATTCTTTGCAAAGCGCTCTGTGACCGTGGCCGACGAGGAGGCACGGCAGGAGAGTCTGATTGTTGCCCGCGGGCTGAAGCGCCAGGAAGCCGGCCTGCTGGATCAACTGATTGTCCGCTACCAGCACCGGCTGATGCGGTATCTGCTGTTTTTAACCAGTAATCGCGAGATGGCTGAGGACCTCTTTCAGGAGGTTTGGATGCGGGTGCTGGTGCGCGGCGCGCAGTTCAATGGCAAAGCGAGGTTTGAGACCTGGCTATTTACAATCGCCCGCAACCTTGTGATCGATCAGCGGCGCAAGCGGACAATGAGCAGCCTGGACGAACTGTTCGAGGCGGGAGGAGAGGACGACCGGCCCTTGAGCTTCGAGGCGGCGACCGGCGACCCTACTCCGTTTGACCGCTTTTCGAACCTGGAAGACCGGGAGAGGATCGCGACGGCGCTACTTGAGTTGGACACGCTGCACCGCGAGGTGCTGGTGCTCCGGTTTCATGAGGAGATGTCGCTGGAAGAAATTTCCAAGGTGACTCGGGCTCCGCTCTCGACCGTAAAATCGAGACTCTACCGGGGAATGGCTATGATGAAGCCGAAACTGGAAGGCGATTCTCAGCGCTAAACAGGAGGCTGTGTGAAGACCGCAGGGGTATCTGGTGGCATGACAAGCGTAGGCACACGCGCGAGAGGCAATGCAGATTTGCTTTCGGCGCTTACCGGGAGCCAGGCTGACCGGGAGCGCACTGCGGCCTATCGTACCCGCCGTGTAGTGATGGCTTCGCTGGGAGTTATGCAGGACCGGAAGGCCGGCCAGAGACGGAATCGTGCCGTAGCTCTGGCAGCCATTGTGCTTGTGGTGCTGGTGTTGGGGCCGTTTGCCTGGCGTGTGGCGGACGACCTGATTGGCGGCGAGCGCCTGACCGACCTGACCACACAGTTCAGCCTTTGGGTCTGCATCTTCTTGCCCGCCGTAGTGGCGGCAGTGCTGGTAGCCGGCTGGGCGCGCAAGAACTCCTGATTTATGTGAGACTTGCGAAATTTCAGCGGGTTCCGTTTCTTTTTGAGAGAGATTCCATGCTGTCTTTGGAATTGAGTTGATATTGAAAAGGATTACCGCTCCATGCGGGAAAACTGACTTTATAAAGACAAATGGCTCTGGGATGCATCATTTCCTGACCGGCTCTAGAAGACTCGCTGGGCAATTTCAGCCCGTAGCGCTCCAGGTACCTGCCTGTGAGCAACTTCTCTTCCTCCTTTCCCGTCCATTAAGAAGGGGATTAAGCTGAGCTTAATCTTTGATGTGGCGCTCCGAGGGAGGGACCGCCCATGGTTGATCCGCAATCTATTCAAGTGAACGAAGACGAGCGTTGGTTTCCGATCTGGTCGATTATAGCTGCTGCCTTGGCGTTTCTGGCGATGGAGTACTACCTCTGGATGGTGGCGCCGGCGCACCGGCATCATCCACCGTCGGCCCTGGGCTTTCGCATCTACTTCAACCTTTCGTGGGGAATTCTGCTGGCGCTGTACTTTCTGATGGTGGGTTACATCAGCAAGGATGCGCCGCGCAGGGGCATGAGCGCGCGGTTCTGGATGCTGGTGTGCTTCGTGATGCCGGGAGGCATCGGCGCAGTTCTGTACTTTTTGCTGCGCCAGCCGGAGGTTTCTCGCTGTCCGGCGTGCGGCACGCATGTGCAGAGCGATTTCCACTTCTGCCCGCAGTGCAATTATCAGCTTACGGCCAGTTGTGGCAATTGTTTCCGCAGCGTGCGCATTACCGATCAGTTTTGCACCCGCTGCGGCCACGAGCTCGCTGGCGATCACATGCCAGCGCGGCTGCGGGTGATTGCCGAGTAAGCTCAGGCGCGAACCTGCGACGGCGGCCAAGCGCCGTGCCGAAGCGCAGCAGGAGGCATTGAGCCGCATGTCGGGACAGTAAGAAGAAGTGAGAGAAATACGGCACGGAAATTGACCCGTGTGAATGCCTCCTCCTACAATCAAGACTTTGGGTTGCATGTCCATCTCCGCGCTGATCATCGACGACGAACAACTAGCCCGCGAGGAGCTTAAGTATCTGTTGGAAGCGGTGGGCGGAGTCGAAGTCGTGGGCGAGGGAGGCAACGGCATCGAGGCGGTAAATCTGATCGAGGAATGCCAGCCCGACCTCGTCTTCCTCGATGTGCAGATGCCGGGTCTGGATGGCTTCGCGGTGCTGCAGCGGCTGATGGACCGCCACCAAGTCAAGGCTGGGTCGGGGAGTGGGGTAAACGTCGCTCCGCTGCCGCAGATTATCTTTGCCACCGCATATGATCAGTACGCCGTGCGCGCCTTTGACGTGAATGCCGTCGATTACCTGCTCAAGCCATTCGATCGTGTCCGCGTGGCGCAGGCTTTGGAGCGGGTGAAGGGGCGGATGGCAGGGGGAACTTCGGCTCCAGCGGGCGCAAATGCCGGGGCGCAGCAGGAGTATCCGATTGAATCGCAGCTCGATGCGTTATTGCGGCTGCTCAATGCTCCGCAGGGCGCGGCGCGGGCTACGCAGCCGGCCAAGCTGGTGGTGCAGGCACAGAGCCGGTTGCTGCTGGTAAACCAGGCGGAGATATGTTTCGCGGCCATCGACGAAGGCGTGATCCGTATTGTTACGCGAAGCTTCGAGGGACAATCGAAATGCCGTACCCTTGAGGAGCTCATGGAGTTGCTGGACCCTGCCCGGTTCTGGCGCGCACATCGCGGCTTCGTCGTGAATATCGACCAGATCCGTGAGGTCGTTCCGTGGTTCAAGTCCAGCTATCAACTGCGCATGAATGACAAGCAGCAGACGGAGATCCCTGTGAGCCGCGCACAGACCAAGCGCCTGAAAGAATTATTCAACCTGTAGCAGATCGGGCTCTAGTCGTAGCGCTCGAAGACGATCTGTTTCTTGTGCCAGCCGAAGCCGGTAAGCAATTCGCGCACGCCGGAAACCATAAAGTTGAGTCCGCAAATGTAGGCGTAGATGTCGAAGTTCAACTGTGCAGCGGGAGTTGTTGGATCGACCGGCGGTTGCGGCAATGGTTGGCCGAGGCGTTCGGCGCGCTCTTTGACGATGCGGGTAATATGCTCCTGCACATGGCCGCGCAGGCCGGTCCAGCTTTCCTGAGCGCGGCTGAGCGTGGGCAGGTAGTGGAAATTGGGCTTGCGCCGAGCCAACTCCTCAAACTCTTCACGGTAGTAAATGTCGGTCTCGTAGCGCGTGCCGTAGACCAGCCAGATATCTTTGCCCTGACTGCGGTCCTCGCCGTTCTCAGGGAAGAGCCACTGCAAGTACGCGCGCATCGGGGCGACGCCAGTGCCGGTGGCTATCAGGATCGAGTCGGTGACAGGTTCGTGCAGGACAAAATGCCCGTGCGGCCCATGGATTTCAATCGTGCCGCCGACGGGCATGTCGGGTAGATCGGCCAGATGGTTTGAAAAGAAGCCTTCCTCCACGCGATTCACGCACAGCTCAAAGCGGTTGCCACTCGGCGCCGATGCAATCGAATAGGCGCGAGTCTGCTGCTTGCCGTGCGCGTCTGGCGCAACGGCTGAGACGAACTGCCCGGGGGAGTAGGGAAAGCTATCGAGTCTATCGACCACGAAGAGGAAGTGGTAGCACTGGGCCACTTCAGAGATGCAGACTTTCCGTTCGAGACGCGCTGTATAAAGCTCACGAGCCAAGGCAGTTCTCGCTTTTCGGGGAAGATTGGTCCGCCATGGACCTGGGGCGGCTCATTCAATGAGTTCATTATAAGTCGCCGGGCCGCGGGGCGCTATCTTCCAGGGAAAGGTTCCAGCAAGAAATGGGAGAGCGGGCAGCGAAAACCGGCTTTATTTCCGGCCAGCAGGCGGCGCATTTGTGAAGACGGGCTTGCTGCCGTCGGCGGTGCGGATGTCGTTATTGTTCATGGTCCAGTTCTTTGCGTTCGCAATGGTGCCTGCCGTGGTGGCCTGAATGTCAAGATGATCGAGGTGGAAGCCTTCAAGCGGGGCATCGGGATAGGCGCTTACGAGGAAGGCCGTCTTGGCGCCCGTAGCTTTGATGTTCCAGATGTGTACATTGCTGAAATGAGGTAGTCCCTGAGCGGGCGGCACGGGCGTGGCCAGCGATTT
>JAJZNH010000520.1 GCA_021811745.1 Acidobacteriota bacterium | reverse complement strand
CACGCAATCGATGCTCAGCCCTGCGAGGAAAAATGAGATGGGCGTCATCGTTGTCAATCACCTTTCGAAATCCTTCGGCAGAGGGACAAGCCGCCGGGATGCGCTGAAGAATATCTCCTTCGAGATCGCCGAAGGAACGATGACGGCGCTCATTGGCCCGGACGGCGCAGGCAAAACGACGCTGCTGCGCCTGCTCGCGGGCATTCTCAAGCCGGATTCCGGAACGCTGCGCGTGCTCGGTCATACGCTGCCGGGTGAAGCGCTGCAGCTCCAGGCCAAGATCGGCTACATGCCGCAGCGGTTTGGCCTCTACGAAAATCTGACGGTCGACGAGAACCTGACGCTCTTTGCCGATCTGCACAATATTCCGGAGAACCTGCGAAAGACGCGCTTCGATGCATTGCTCACCATGACCGCGCTGGGGCCCTTTCGCACGCGCCGCGCCGGGAAGCTCTCCGGCGGAATGAAACAGAAACTAGGACTGGCATGCACACTGATTCATCCTCCGCAGGTACTGCTTCTGGATGAGGCCAGCGTCGGCGTCGATCCCATCTCGCGCCGGGAGCTGTGGAGCATCATCCGGCAACAGGTTGCCAACGAACAGATCACCGTCCTGATGAGTACGGCGTATATGGATGAAGCGGAGCGATGCGACCATGTGATCCTTTTGCACGAAGGAGAGATTCTGGCGCAGGGAAATCCAGCGCAACTTACCGCACCCGTGGAGGGCCACTCCTTCCTTCTGGAGGAACTTTCGACGGCGCCGCGTGCTCTTCAGTCGCAGGCCGCGCGGCTGCCGGGAGTGGTGGATGCGGCGATCCAGGGCGACGGACTGCGCATTGTGATGGAAGAGGCGGAAGCGCCGGCTTTGCCGCCAAATCTGGCTGTCCACGGTCCCGCGAATCCAGTTGCGGCCAGGCTGGAAGATGCGTTCGTCAGCCTGCTCTTCCATCGCAGCCCGCACCATACCATCCCGCTGCCACCGCGCACGGATACGGCAGACGACAATGCGGCCATCGTCGAGGTCAAGAGTCTCTATCGTTACTTCGGCGAATTCGCTGCCGTGAAAGATGTCAATTTCTCTGTGCACCGGGGCGAGATCTTTGGGCTGCTGGGAGCCAACGGCGCCGGTAAGTCCACGACCTTCCGCATGCTGTGCGGATTGCTGCCGGCCTCGTCGGGAACCTTGCGGGTTGCGGGGGCCAATCTGCGCACAGGCTCGGCGGAGGCGCGCGCCCGCATCGGTTATGTCTCGCAAAAGTTCTCTCTCTACGGAGCGCTGAGCGTCGAGCAGAATCTGTCTTTCTTTGCCACGGTCTACGGCCTCGGGAACCGCCGCAAGAGAGACCGGATCGCATGGGCGCTTGATGAACTCGAGCTGAAAGACTACCTCGCCATGAACGCCGCGGAGCTGCCCCTTGGGTACAAGCAGCGCCTCGCTCTGGCCTGCGCCTTGATGCATGAGCCCGGCATTCTGTTTCTCGATGAGCCGACCTCGGGCGTCGATCCGCTTGCGCGGCGGGAGTTTTGGGCGCGCGTGAATGCGCTAGCGCAGGGTGGAACCACCTGCCTGGTGACCACTCACTTTATGGAGGAGGCGGAGTACTGCGACCGGCTGGTGCTGATGTCGCTGGGCGAGGTGCTGGCGGAAGGCACCCCCGCCGAGATCAAGGACAGGGTGCGGCGCGCGGACCGGCCCAACCCGAGCATGGAAGACGCCTTCATCTCTCTGATTGAAGAACACGAGCGCAGCAGCAGGAGGGCATCATGAACGCGATGCGCGTCAAAGGCCTCATGCGCAAGGAGGCCTATGAGATATTGCGCGATCCGTCGAGCATCGCCATAGCCTTCGTCCTGCCTCTGGTTCTTCTGCTGATCTTTGGGTACGGCGTTTCGCTGGATGCGCGCAGCATTCCTGTTGCCGAGGTGGTGGATCATCCTACGTACCTCACGGCATCCTTTCTTGGCGAGCTTGAGCATTCACCCTGGTTTCACCCTGCGCGCTATCCCGATCATGCCTCCGCGGAGCGGGCCATGATGCGCGGCCGCGTCCAGGCGATTCTGTGGCTGCGCAGCGACTTCACACGGCAAGCCCTGAGTTCCGGGCAAGCCCCAATCTCGCTGACCGTCAACGGCGTGGATGCTAACCAGGCGCGCATCATCCAGAACTACGTGAATGGAACCTGGCAGACCTGGCTTCAACAGCAAGCGGTGCTTCAGGATCAGCCGCTTGCCGCGCCTGTTGTAGCCAATGCACGCGTCTGGTTCAACCCCGCGCTCAGGAGCCGCGATTATCTGATTCCAGGATTGATTGCCATCATCATGACGCTGATCGGCGCTTTGCTCACTGCTCTCGTAGTAGCGCGCGAGTGGGAGCGCGGCACCATGGAAGGCATCATGGTCACGCCCGTCGCCAAGACAGAAGTGCTGCTGGGCAAGCTGGTTCCCTATTTTGCGATGGGTATGGGCGGGATGATGATGTCGACCGCGATGGCGGTCTTCCTGTTTCATGTGCCACTACGCGGCTCCTTCACGGTTCTTATGGGCACGGCCGCGCTCTTTCTGCTCACCGCCCTGGGCATGGGGCTGGCGATCTCTGTGCTCACGCGCAGCCAGTTTGTCGCCTCCATGGTCGCCATTGTCACCACGTTTCTTCCGGCCTTCATCCTGTCGGGATTCCTGTTTGACATTCGCTCCATGCCACGCATCATCCGGATCCTGACTCACATTGTCGCGGCGCGCTACTTTGTGGCCACGCTGCAAACTTCGTTTCTTGCAGGGAACCTGCGATCCGTCATCCTGCCCAACGTGTTGGGTTTGGCCGCCCTCTGTCTCGTCTTTCTTGGCTTGTCTGTACTGCGGTTTCGCAAGAGGTTGGACTGATGCGAACAAGAGTCCTGCGCGTGTTTGCGCTTGTCATTAAGGAGCTTTTGGCCTTGCTGCGCGACCCAGCCAGCCGCGTTGTTCTCATCGGTCCGCCGATCATTCAGCTCATCGTGTTTGGCTATGCGGCGACTTTCGAGCTCAAGCACGTTCCCTTTGTCGTCTACAACCAGGACCAGGGACTGGAGTCCCGGGAGTTGATTGCGCGCTTCGCCGGCGCGCCCGCGTTCGATCTGCTGCGTTTGGTGCATGACCAGACGGCCATTGAGCAATCCATCGATCAACGGTCGGCATTGATGGCCGTAGATATCGGTCCGAACTTCAGCGCGGACCTGGAACGAGGGCGGCCGGCACACATCCAAATCATTCTCGACGGAAGAGACTCCAACACCGCCGCCATTGCCATGGGCTACGCGCAATCCATCGTGACCCGGTTCAATCAGACGCGGCTCGCGCAGGAAGGCCAAAGACCACCCCCAACCGTGCTGCTGGACCGAGCCTGGTTCAATCCCAATCTGGATTCCCGGTGGTTCATCGTCCCCGGCATCTGCGGCGTACTCACGCTTTTGGTGAGTCTGCTCACGACGGGTCTCACCGTGGCGCGGGAGCGCGAGATGGGGACCTTCGACCAGCTCCTCGTCACTCCGATGCCGCCAGGGGAGATCCTGCTGGGAAAGGCTTTGCCTGGATTTCTGGTGGGCACGGCGGAGGGAACGCTGATTGTCTTTTTAGCGGTGTTCTGGTTCCACGTCCCTTTCACGGGGAGTTTGTTGGGGCTTTACGCCGGCCTGCTCTGCTTTCTCTTTTC
Source organism: Acidobacteriota bacterium (assembly GCA_021811745.1). The sequence continues at coordinate 1,232 of JAJZNH010000520.1, read as the reverse complement.
TTCAGTGGGCATCGGCTTGATGATTTCGTCGCTGGCGGTTACACAGCAGCAAGGGCTGCTGGGCGTCTTTCTCTTCATGGTGCCGGCCATCGTTCTCTCCGGCTTCGCGACGCCGATTGCCAACATGCCTCAGGCCGTGCAGTACATTACGCTGCTCGATCCGCTGCGGTATTTCCTGATCGTTCTGCGCAGCAGTTTCCTCCAGGGCGGAGGGCCATCTCTATTCTGGCCGCAATACTGGCCCCTGCTCATGATCGGCCTGATCAGCATGATCGTTGCGGGCAGCCTCTTCCGCCATCGCCTGGCGTGATGAACACCACATCCACCACACACTACCGCTTTCAGCCTGCGCATGCAGCCGGCAGTAGCGAAGCTGTCTCTGGCCAAGACGCTCATTTCCCGCCTGGGCATCTTGGCAAGCCTACAATTAACGGCTCTCGCAAAACGCGATTGTCAACGGCCCGCTCCGATCAAGAGCTCGGTTAGGATGAAGCAGGCAGCTGCAACTGCTTTTCAAGCGCATCCGCTTTGGCCTTTGCCTCACCGTAGTCCACGTAATCAGCGATGATCTCGTGTGTCTGGTGGATGAGCGCTTGGTTGGCGCGGACCAAGTCCTGGTACGGCTTCATTTCCGTATGTGTCAAATTGGCATTGAAGTGATCGATGGTCGTCGTCAGGTGCGTGGCGATCTCGGGAAGCAGGCTGCTGATGTGGTCGATGGCCTGCTGTTGCCAAGGCGATCCTTCGTCGCGCATCGCGCTCAATTCATTGCCGTCCTCGATAAGTCTGTTTGCGTGCTCCTTGATCAGATTCAACTGGGAAGCGTGAGTCTGCCATTGCAACTGCGAGCGCGTGTACGATTCCAGCTTGTGAGCATCGAAGTCGGCCACGGCGGCATCGCTCTTCACTTGCGCCAAAAGTTTGGTGATCGCGGATGAATCGGGATTCTGGGCAACCAACATCCCTGCCGGCAGCATGAGGGCGAGAATCGCAAGCCGCGAGATTGTGGTGAGAACTGGGAATGATTTCATGAATCCTCCTTCGTTCAGACCGGCCTGAACTGATGCCGAACACGCAGAGGCGCGCACTATAACCGGGCTCACCTCGAAGTGGCGTCGTGGCGAGCCCGGCTTTGGGGGAGGGGGTCCGGTCGCGCATTTCACGCGTCGGCCATTTCGCGAGGGCAGACACGGTTGGCGGGGTTGTCAAATCCCTCACGCGCAATGAGAGAA